>JAGQQT010000591.1 GCA_020426065.1 Planctomycetaceae bacterium
AATTCTTCCGGCGGGTATCAAAGGCAACGGCAGATGACCATCGGTGATCTGCTGCTCGAAAACCGGATCATTTTCCTGGATGGCCCGATCCACGATGCCAGTGCCAACCTGATCGTCATGAAATTGCTGTATCTGCAGTCGGAAAACAAACATCAGGATGTACATCTTTACATAAATTCACCCGGTGGTTCTGTCACCGCCACACTGGCCATCTACGATACGATGCAGTTCCTGGACTGCGATGTCGCTACCTACTGCGTCGGTCTGGCTGCCAGCGGTGGAGCGGTCCTGATGGCCGGAGGGACGAAGGGAAAGCGGTACTGTCTGCCGCACTCCAAAATGATGATTCACCAGCCGTTCGGACAGGTGGGAGGACAGGTTTCCGATATCGAGATTCAGGCGAAAGAAATTATCGCCACACGGGAACTGCTCAACGAAATTCTGGCCCAGCACACCGGACAGGAAATCAGCACCATATCCCGTGATACCGAACGGGATCGTTATCTGACGGCTCAACAGGCTAAAGAATACGGTCTTGTCGATGAGGTTGTTCAGAAAATCAAGAAGACCCAGAAGCCGGCTTAGTGAATGAACTGCATTCCGGAAATGTTCCGGCATCAGTTATCTGCCTAACAAACTTTCCTCCCTCGCAGGATTCAGGATTACCGAGACGATGACCACACTTGTGCCTTATGTTGTTGAAAAGAATGGCCGTGATGAACGGGCCATGGATATTTACAGTCGACTGTTGAAAGATAGGATCATTTTCCTGGGGACCCAGGTGAATGACGCAATCGCCAACAGTATTGTCGCTCAGCTGTTGTTTTTGCAGTTTGATGATCCGAAATCGGACGTGCATCTGTATATCAACTCTCCAGGTGGTTCCATCACTGCCGGAATGGCGATTTACGATACCATGCAGTTTATCAGTTGTGATGTGGCTACTTACTGCCTTGGTCAGGCCGCCAGCATGGGAGCTGTGCTTCTGGCTGCGGGGACTCCCGGCAAGCGGGCAGCCTTACCGAACGCCCGTGTAATGATTCACCAGCCACTGGCAGGGATGGAAGGAACCGCCGTTGAACTCGAAATCCACGCCAAAGAAGTCCTGAAGGTGAAACGCCGCATGAATGAAATTCTGCAGCATCATACCGGACGCACGCTGGATGAAATTGAACGGGATACCGATCGCGATAACTTCATGACTGCCGAAGAAGCTAAAAATTACGGACTGGTCGATAAAGTTCTCGAACACATTCCGATGATGCCTTCCCAGTCATAACTCCATCCATGGAATGCTGGGGGCTCATCACAAATCTGGATAAGAGATTCAATTCTTCCTGTCAGGCTCTGGCAGGAAGAAGATTTTCTCCTGGTGCAGTTTCAATCTTGAATAGAGGGATCGATCAATCCGTAACGTAAGACAACGGAGCGGTTTCCGAAAACAGTGATCCCAAATCGAAGCCCTGAAAGGGCACTAGTCAGCAGGATTCTGATATGTCAGGGATGACCATGAGAATTCCGGGCAGCATGCTGTTGCTGGTTGTTCTGCTGGTCGGTTGCACGACCCGTAAGCAGACAGACCTGCTGGAAGCGAGACTGCGCGATCAGGAATCCCGTATTTCCGAACTGATGGATTCGCTGGATCGGTCTCAGGCAGATCTGAAACTGGCCCAGAAGCAGAATCTGGATCTGACTCAGCAACTCAGTCAGAGCGGGCAACCGGTCCTGCAGCCCGAGCAGGCCAATGTCCTTTACCGCCTGGCGGGTGTCCGCATCGATCCTCTACAGTCAGCCATTCTGCCGGTCAGTCAGACTTCGGAATCGATGCTCAACCTGGTCCTTACCCCGCTCGATCAGTATGACGAACCTCTCAAAATTCCTGCTGATCTGACCGTCGAAGTTCGAGTCAGCCGGCAGGTCGTCGAGACGTTTCAACTCACGGCCACGGAACTCGCTTCCCACTGGAACAGTGGCTGGCTTTCTTCTGGTTACATCCTGCAGTTCCCTCTTTCGGAACAGAGCACTGCGGCCAAAAACCTGGAGGTGACCGCCCGATTCCGCAGTCTTGATGGCCGGGAATTTACCGATAAGCTGCGGATTGCCGGCCAGCACGAGCCACCTGTGATGCAGGCCGTCCCCCGTCCGCCCGAATTTGACGCTGAGCCGGATCGGATCCCGGATCTGCCGGACGAAACCACAAGAATGGAAACTTCTGATCGCCGGACCGTTGATGAATTTCCCGTCTATCGTTAATTCAGCCACAACATTCGGCCTCAAATCCCGGAAAGGAAACTCCAGGCTTGTCGAAATTGTCCTGAGGAAGTAGCCTTTCCTGTACACGGAGAGTGAAGTGGAGGCAAATCGGCAGCGCTGACCGCCAGCCTCATTCAATGAATCGCTCCGGGTTTCTATTTCGATTTCCAGTTGAGGAAAATGACTGCGGTGGTTCCATCGCTTATATTGATATCACTCGGGTTGGCTCTGTTTCTCACCTCGCTCACGTTTCACAGTTTGCGGGAGTTCAGTCGCAGCAAACTCGAAACCATCTGCAAAACCCGCCGTAATGAAACGCGCCTGGGGGAGATCCTCAAACAGGATCAGAACGCCTCACTGGCCACCGAAACCTGGTATCTGCTGGCTCTGCTCGGTCTGGGCGTGGCGACCGTTGAACTGCTCCCCCAAAAACAACATCAGTTCCTGATGCTGGCAGTTGCCTTCGTGGCTGGCTTTGTCCTGCCGCGGGCTATGGCGCTCATCGTGGCTGAAAACTACATCTTCTACACCTGGCCAATCGTCAAATTTGC
>JAGQQT010000592.1 GCA_020426065.1 Planctomycetaceae bacterium
TGATTCCCGAACTCAGCCATCGATAGCCTGCAAGTTGGCTCGACTTCACTAGAGGACATCGAGGAAGGTGGTGGAAGGTTCTACTACTTTCGATAGTTAAGTAGGGCCGGTTTCTAACCGGCCCTACATTTCCTGGTCAAGGTCATTGGGGAGTGAGTAAGTTGCGTCACATCAATTCGATTGAAATTGAAAGACACACCGCAAGACGGAGACCGGAAATGGTCACGAGCGAGTTTGTCTTGGATGGTCGCCTTCTACTCGAACATTGCGAACGATCAGCAAAACAAAACTTCGATGTCGTCTCACCTATTGGATGGACTTTACCAGACTATCAAATAGCATTCGTCGAAAGACTGCTTCTTCGGCAACCGGCTGTGTTACCAAGCGGACGACGAGAAGTTCTTGTGTGTCCGGAGTGTGCCGACTTGGGTTGTGGTTGCATTTCTGCCCACGTGTCGTCAGATGGGGATTACTTCGTATGGAATGAATTCGGATACGAGAACGACTACGACCCTGAGATGCTATTGATTTTCCCAATGGGACGGTTCGTGATTCCCAAGGCTGAGTTGCTTCATCAACTTCGTGGGCATGTTCCTGATCTAGAATGAGGTTGACCTAATTGCACAGTTCCGCAAGGCCGGTTTCTAACCGGCCAGCTTTGCTGAATTGACAACGCCAGCAAGGTTGACAAAGATATATCACTACTATCTTATGCGACGAGATGCACTCACATCGCAATTGTTCCATTCCTGATTGACACTGGTTCATTACGCCACTCTGAGAGTGCAAATCGACTGAGTTCATTTGCATTGACCATAAGTCAATGGGAGGCTCTTAAGCCATGCTCGCGATATTCAGTTCTTTTGTTGGCGGTGCCGCGGGATATTGGCTGTATTACCTGTTTTTCACCAAATTGAACACAGGTCATGGAGTTGCCCTGACTATTGCAATTGGTGCAGGCTTGTCTGTTCTCTTTATCGTTCGCGACGCTATCAGCGTTCTCCTGAACATCGAGTTGTTAAAAAAGCACATTGCGAGTTCGAATTCTGCTGAGGCGGCAGCATTATTGCAGAAAATGGAACAACGCAGTGGCTGTGCCATCGTTGTTTGTCTGTCATTCGGAATCGTCGCGTTCAGTTACGCTCTGTACTATTCGATCCCCTGGACCACATCTGGTCCGCTCGAATCAACTGGAAAAGGCATTGCCAGTTTTTTCCTGGCCCTCGTTTGTGTGTTCGCGTATCTCATATTTCACACCAAGCTGTTTGGCTGGCAGAATGTACTGAAATCTGTAAACCCCTCAATGATACAACAACTCGAGATTTTAAAAGACCTGGCGGCCCTCAGACCAGCAGGAACCCAGACGCCCAAACTACTGACTAATAATAAACAGACCGCAAATCTTGAAAATCTCAATGAGGCCATCAAGCTGCTTTCAAAGACGCTTGACACCGATAATCAGCCTGGGGTGCAAACACCGAAACTTCAAACAACAGCGGCACCTTCCACCAGTTTACCACCTGCAGGCACACCTCCTCTCAGCCGATTAGATTCAACTCCCAACAAGCAAACGTCAAAAACTTCAGGCACAAATCAACAGCCCAGCCATATCGCTTTTATCAGCCATTCATCCAATGATTCGGAAGTGGCTAATCGCCTCTGCAGCTTTATGGAGTCAGACGGCATAGACTGCTGGATTGCTCCCAGAAACGTCATTCCAGGTGTTCCCTGGGGAGAGGCACTGGTCGAGGCAATTGCAGCCTCCAAAGTTTTTGTGTTGCTGCTGTCAAAGAACTCCAATGATTCCCCTCAGGTCCAGCGTGAAGTGGAACGAGCGGTGAGCAAGGGGATTCCGGTAATCCCATTTCGAATCGAAAACGTGCCCCCGTCCAAATCCATGGAGTATTTTATCAGCAGCACTCATTGGCTGGACGCTTTCAGCCAGCCGATCGAATTTCATTGCGAGCATCTTGCCGAGGTCATTCATTCCCTCATGGGCACAAAAGTCAAAGCCAGACCGACTGGATCCAGTTCTGCCTCTCATACCAACAGCACATCTGCGTCCAAAGGCACGATTTATGTTTCACTCCTTGACGCTGTCTGCTGCGTGATGATGGCTGATGGCAAAGCCGATCCCAGCGAGGAGGAAACCATTGCCAAACTCATGTCAAAGATCAAGTCGCCACTCAGCGACAAACAGATCCAGGATCACATTGAGCACTTCTATGTACGCATCGCGAAAAGCGGATTTTCTCATGTACTTGAGGAGTGCGTGAACTCAACCGAGCACTTCAAATCGAAAGGAAATCAGGATGTCCTGATTCGATTTTTGAATGCGGTCGCGATGGCAGATGGAAACCTGGACTCCAGTGAGTCTGCAGTCATTGATCGATTCAAGGCCGTGTTAAATTAGCAACGTGTGATTCAATCAAACCTGGATTCATCCACATCATTTGACTTACGAACTGCTCTATATTACAGAGACTGGCAGGCCACCTCTGTATCATTGGAACAAGACAAAAGCCTGCCCTACTTCAGTAGACTTCGTTCCAACACTTCTTTGGCGTCATCAAAGTAGTCTTTCCAGACGATTTCCGGTTCGCCGTTTTTGAGGCAGTCGCGGACTTTCTGGAGGGTGTTGCGGGCCATGTGGGGGCAGCGGTTGCAGGCGCAGGTTTCGCCGGTTGTTTCCATGATGCCGGGGACCGGGATGTATTCGTGCTGCGGGGCGATTTTTTTGAGCGGATGAATCATTTCCGATTCCGTCGCCACCAGAAATGTTTTGGGTTCCGCAATGGATG
>JAGQQT010000593.1 GCA_020426065.1 Planctomycetaceae bacterium
TCCCGAAGATCAGGACTTTTGATATCGCGGGTTTTCAGTCCGTGGAATTTCTGATCGAGTACTTCGATATTCATCAGCCTGGCGATCAGTTCGCGGGCATCATCAATGGGGATGGCAAATCCGATCCGCTGGGCACCTGCCCGGATGGCAACATTGATGCCGATCACTTCTCCATCGAGGTTGAGCAGTGGTCCACCACTGTTCCCGGGATTGATGCTGGCATCGGTCTGGATGAGATTTTTGTATTGCTGCTCTTCGTTGACTTCGACATCTCGTGAGAGGGCACTGATGATGCCGGAGGTGACAGTGTGGACATATCCAAATGCATTGCCAACTGCAATGACCGTTTCACCGAGCATCAGGTCGGAAGATGTGCCAATGGTCATCACATCCAGTTTGGGATTCCCGTCAATCTTAACGATGGCCAGATCGTGTTCCCGGTCAAATGCGACCACATGAGCGGAGTAACGGCTGCCATCCAGCAGGGAAACTTCCAGTGAGTCGACCCCAGCGATGACATGATTGTTGGTGACCAGATAACCCCGCTCATCGATGACGATGCCAGTTCCCATCCCGTTGATCTTGCCACGATTGGTGGTTCCGAAAACGGAAGTGGATTCAGTGGCAGTTTTCTGAGTATGGATATTCACAACAGCGGTTTGAGCCCGCTGAACGGCACGCACGAGAGGTGTTTCCCGCTGCGAGGCGGAAAGTTTTGAGCAGGGAGCAAGTGATTGACTGGCGAATGCAACGGACATCACAATCGCTAGGAGGAGATTCTTCATACGTCCATCAGTCTCAGTTGCATTTGACTTGCTGCTCAGAAAGGTTCTGGCAACAGTAATCAGTTCATCCGCCCCGAATCAGGAACTCGCACCGTGGCAGGCAGCCCAGGGCTGGAGTGCGAATGTGATCGGAACGGTTCATGAAGAACCCGGACGAAAAAGGTTTCGTCGACCTCCATAACCTGATGCTGAATCGGCATGTTCGTTTCAGCTGCTTGAGAGTGGCCGTTTTACGTCTCAAAGTTTACCTAGTCACTCTGAGAGTCAGCTTAGGTAAACTTTAGCGATTCCCTTGTTGAACTCTTTATCGTGAACGGGAATTGATTCAAGTTGAGTCTCTGGCATCTGGACCGGATGAAATCAGAGTTAAACTCTGCGGTCTGCTGCAGTTTACTATGCAAAAAATTTCCGAATCAGGAAGTTTCTACTTAAGCTGCCGCTTCAATTTCTGTTGCTCGAAGAGGCGATCAGGTTTGCCCAGTTGCCCTGGCCAGAACTGCAACCCGGACTTGAGAGCAACCGGCGTTGAGCAAGGCTTTTGCACAAACATTCGCCGTCGAGCCAGTGGTCAGAATGTCATCGACCAGGAGCACGGATTTTCCCTTTACGGAGGCTCGTCTCAATGGCGCATAGAGTTCGCGTGCATTCTGAATGCGTGCAGTACGGCTCAACTGCGATTGCGTCGTTCCCGATCGGGTTTGACGGAGACAATATCGCCAGGGAATCTTCAGCTGTGTGGACAGTGTGTTCGCAATGGTTTCTGCGGGATGACAGTTTCGAAAAAGGCGTTTTCCCCAATGCATGGGGACCGGAACGATCAAATCACAGTTCCAGGATCGGATCAACTCCTCGCGAGACTGCCAGAGCTGTCTGGTCAGAGTGTGGCAGAGTGACTGATAGTTCCATTCTTTACAGAGTTTGCAAAGTCGGCGGGCCTCCCCCTGGTACATCATCAGCGAAGTGACCTGCTCAAATGCAAAACGGTCTTTTGAACAATGAGCACAGCCAGATTCCGTTTTCACGTAGGCCCCGACTTCAGCCCCGCACCGCTGACAGGGATGCTGGATTGATTCGGGGGCCTGTTCCCGGCATTGTTCGCAAAAAGACTGTTCAGTCGAGTCTTCTGTTTTAATGAATTGATGACACAGGGGACAGGCAGGTGGAAAAACCAGATTGAGGATCTGCTCCCAGCCACGAGTTGACAGATCCCAGAATTTGGAATCAGGGATGTCTTTCACGAATTCCGAGGTGGGATTCGCGTCGACCCGGTCTGTCATGTGCTGGACTCAATTACTCGCGGGTAACATTATGCAGGGCCGCCTGCTGGGAGAGATCGGATCGATAATAGGCTTCCTCATCCTGAATCTGAATGAGCAGTCCGTTCAAGTCTCCGAATTCCTTCAGTTGAGCCCGTAACTCATCCAGCTCCGATGACGGAGGGATGGTCAGTCTCATGAGCATCGAAAAGGTATTGGGAGAGTCGGGCAGTGCGGAGAGGGATTCAATGGAAATCAGGTGTTGAGCAAGCAGACCGCAGATGACTCTCAAAACACCAGGTGCATCCTGGCCAGAAACATTCAAAAAATAAGCACCACCGATCACCATTTCCTCATCCGGGACCTCATCCAGGCTGCGAATCATCACTTCCATGCCATAATGGCGGCCAGCGCTCATCAGATGGTCCCGAATCACTTCCTGTGATCTGTGTTCAGGAAAGTGAGCGGCAATAGTCATTGTAAACAACCCCTGAATGACCGACTGGGAGGCATGCTGCATGTCGCCACCCAGTTCACTCAGGGCCGTGGTGATGGCTGGAAGAACCCCGCAATGGTTGAGCGAGGTGATTGTAATAAAGTAACTCGAATTCATGGATCTTATCATCCTTGCACTGCTCGTTGAGTGTTTCTGACCGCGAAGCACTCCAGTTGCTTCGCCATTATGACGCAATCATTCGACTTCAGGGGGATGTCAGACATTTTGTGAAGTCCGGGGCGTGTGGATCATGGAACCGCA
>JAGQQT010000594.1 GCA_020426065.1 Planctomycetaceae bacterium
GAGCGGGATCTGGCGAGTATTCGGTTTGTTCCCAGTAATCATTTTTTGCAGTTGATCAAAGTGATTCAGACAACTGCTCGTTTCCGATGCGGATGGATCACGTCCATAAACCTGCTGGAAACAGAGTGTAATAGCCGCTACATCGTCCTTTGAATTCTTAAGTACACGGGCAGCCATGGCGAGTGCCCGGCTATGAGTGTTCTGTCCATTAAACAGGCTGAAGGCCTGGGGAGTGACGGTGGAGGCATCTCGCCGCTCGCAGGAAAAATCCGGCGAGGGTGAATTGAACACATCCATCATTGGATCGGAGAGTCCACGTAATTTGAGGGCGTAGATCGAGCGGCGATTCCGCTGTTCCGGAAGAGGGTTAGGAGTCCAGGCAGCGGCAAAGGTTCCCATCACTTGCCGAGGCTGCAGGGCAACTTCCTGATTGATTTCCGGTCGACAGGGAATGCCTCCCAGCTTCGGATTGAGTTCTCCACTGAGTAAGAGCATGGCATCCCGCAGTTCTTCGGCAGTTAATCGCCGGGGTGTGAAGACGGCGTAACTGGTACCCAGTGGATCCAGTTCCTGGATTTCGTTCGGCAGAGGATGCGTAGAAGACCTGCGGTAGGCATCGGATAACATGATCCGACGATGCAGCTGCTTGATCGAGTAACCATCCTTGATCAATGCTGTGGCCAGCCAGTCGAGCAACCCCGGATGAGTTGGCCGTTTGCCAGTGGAACCGAAATTATTCGGATTCCCGGCCAGCCCTCTTCCGAAATGCCACTGCCAGATTCGGTTTACAATCACACGCGATGTCAGAGGATTTTCAGGATCGGTAATCCATTCTGCAAACGCGGTTCTGCGCCCGCTCACCGTTTGTGGAATCTGGACATCAACCTGATCGGCCAGCACGCTCAGGTATCCGGGTTCGACGGGAGCCCCCAGAGAAAAGGGATCTCCACCCACCAGGATGCAGGTTTCTTCCAGTTCGCCGGATTTCATAGGATCCTTTGGCATCCGCAGCGGCGATTTTACAGAATTCATTTCGAGCGTTTTGCCGTTATACACCGAAAGGGCATAAGGCTGATAACGATCAAACTCCCAGCTGAGCCGTTCCACACCTTTGCGGGAAACTCGTTCCAGGCCAAACTGTTGCGGAGTAAACCCCACCAGTTTGGGTGGGTATTCGTCTTCGGAAAGCCCCTGCCGTTTCATTTCATTGCGGGCCTTGTTGAACACACCTTCGCCCGGTGAATTCTTGAGCCGGTTCACAACTTCATTCCACTGGTCGGGCGAGCGGTTTTGCTCTTTGTACCACAGTTGAGCATTGGCCAGCATGGCTTCGTCCAGCTCGACCAGATTCTGCTCATACTCCACACGACGTTGCTCCAGATACTTACGCTCTTCAAAGCCTTCACAGTTTTCAGAAGGGAGAAACGCGGCTTTCCGTTCGGTCAACTGCGTGGTCGCAAAGACGGCTTGAATGGAGTAGTAATCCCGCGTGGGAACCGGATCAAATTTGTGATCGTGGCAACGGGCACACTGCAGAGAATGGCCGAGAAAAACTTCACCAACGTTGTTGGTCACATCATCCAGAAATCGCTGGCGGGCGACCTTGGCCACTTCCATTCCGGTCAGTTCCCACGGTCCCATCCGCAAAAAGCCGACAGCAACCAGCATTTCCGGATTGTCAGGGGCCAGTTCATCACCGGCAATCTGTTCTCGAACGAACTGGTCGTAAGGTTTGTCTTCATTGAAGGCCCTGATCACGTAATCCCGATAACGCCAGGCGTTGCCCCGTTCGTAGTCATTGGCCAGTCCTGAAGAATCGGCGTAACGTGTTACATCCAGCCAGTGCTGAGCCATCCTCTCTCCGTAGTGAGGCGAAGCCAGCAGCCGATCAATCACTTTCTTAAAAGCAGTGTCGTCATCAGTTCGATCATCCACGAACTCTCTGATTTCGGCGGGAGTAGGAGGCAGTCCGATTAAATCAAATGTCGCTCTTCTCAGTAAGGTTGGACGATCTGCCCGTGGAGCAAAAAACAAGCCCTGGGGAGCTTTCGCAGAAATGAAACGATCGATGACAGCAACGGACGGATCATATTCCGCCAGCTCCTCCGGAACGGAGAGTGGCTGATAGGCCCACAGACTTTCCGGATCATATCTGCGATTGGTCCAGTCCTCGGAAAGTCCACCAGAGGAGGCAATGGGAATACCATCTTCCACGGACCAGGCCTTGGAGTTGGCTTCAGCAATCTCTGCCTGTTTTGCATCATCAGGCCAGCTGGCTCCCGAAGAGATCCACTCCCGCAACCAGCTCAACTGCTGCTCTGAAAGTTGTTCGGCTTCCTTGGGAGGCATCGCCGACCATTCCTCGTGCGTGCGGAGAGCTGCCAGGTAAATCGGACTTGCATCCGGTTCGCCCGGCTTGAGTCCCGGAGATTCACTGTCTCCACCTTTGAGTGTGGCAGAGAGCGAGGTAAGATCGAGATTCCCTTCGATCATCTCGCGGTCCGCTCCGTGACAGCCAAGACATTTCTCTCGCATCAAGGGAACGATGCGACGCACGAACAGTTGCTCGGACTTGATATTGTCCACTTCTGTGGACCAGCAAAAGTCCGGTGCTGTCAGAAGCAGGATCGCGCACAATACAACGACTGTTGATGATGTTCGGTTCATCACATCATCGTAAGCTAGAAAGTGGGTGTGATCAATCCTCTACACTGATCCTGCAGGTCAGCTTTATTGTGGGTATAATTGTCGCGGCTTATTGGTACCGGCGGATAATTTCAACAAGATCATCCGGGGA
>JAGQQT010000595.1 GCA_020426065.1 Planctomycetaceae bacterium
AACGGACTGTTGACCGCAATTTCCGCCCGGGTCACGGTGCCCAGAATCAGCGGAGACTTCCAGACACCATCAGGATCGGCCAGGACCACATAATCGCCCACCCGAATGGGGACCGTATTTTCGATATATCTCAACGAGCAATGATTTTCTCCGAGGCCATGAAAGCTGCCGACGTTGGAGGCCTGATCGCGCCGATCCAGCTTCTGGACCTGAGCGGCACAGCGGAACTTCTCATCGGTCACAAACCGGAACAGACTCGTCCAGCGGCCCACCGCTTCCACTTGCCCGATGATGCCTCGTCCGGACAGGATCAGATCATCCGCGTGAATCTGCAGGTCCGCTCCCACATCCAGCATCGGTTTTTCGGAAAGCAGAACCCAGTCTTCCTCCCGCACCTGCACATCGGAGCCGATATCCAGCAGTGTGCCGGACCGCCAGTCTGCCAGTTGCCTTCCCTGCAACCGACGAGCGGAGATGAGTCGGGGCAGAAACAATCGCTCTCCCGCCTGAGAGGCCAGAGACTGCTGTCGACTGAGCTGATCATTCAGAGCCAGAATCTCACGCTCGAGGCGGGAAATGGCTTCGGTTTGCGAAGGTGTCCCGGAGTTGTTTTCCGGTGAGGCGGCAGTGGTTTGAGTCCGATCAGGCAGGAGCTGCGCTCGCCATTTGGCTACGGGAATCTGTTCGGAAGTCCGAACCGCCGGTCGAATGAAATCCTGCAACTGATGATGAATTCGGGAGCGTGTTTCCGTGGGGAGCGCAGCAACGAGACAGCCCAGCAGCATGCCGGAGGTCAGCAGAACGATTGCTCGGAACTGATCTCGATAAGTCATATTCGGATTCAACGTTTTTACAGACTGCCACTGTCAGACATCAGCACCTGTTTCCATTGTGCCAGATGTTCCAGACAGATCGCCGTGCCCCGGGCGGCCGTGGTGGTGGGGTCATCATCCACCCGGACCGGAATCCCGAGATAATGTCGCAGGTATTGTTCGATGCCGGGCAACTGGGCTCCGCCACCGGTCAGGACCAGCCCGGTTTGTGCCAGGTCGGAAATCAACTCAGGTGGACACTGCTCAATGGTTTCCCGCAGGCAGGCTCCAATCTCTTCGAGTGTGCGGGTCATCACGCTGCGGATTTCTTCGCTGGTCACAATCGCCTTTCGCGGCACACCGCTCACCAGGTCCAGTCCGCGTACTTCCAGGGATCGTTCTTCTGCCAGTCGCCAGGCGGAGCCGACATCAATTTTGACACGCTCGGCCGTCTGCAGTCCCACTTTCAATGAATATTGTCTTCTCAGATATTCCACAATCGCCTGATCAAACTGCTCTCCCGCCACCCGGGAGGATTTGCTGACCACGATATCACCCAGGCTCAGCACGGCCGCTTCGGTTGTCCCGCCACCCAGATCGCAGATCATCGAGGCAATAGGCTCCGCAATCGGCAGACCGGCCCCAATTGCCGCTGCACGAGCCTGTTCAATCAGATAAACTTTACCTGCTCCGGCCCGCTCAGCACTGTGAAACACCGCCCGCTTTTCTACAGGAGAGATCCGGGCCGGGACCGCAATCACGGTTTGTGGTCGCCACAGGCTGCGACGGCCCAGCGCCTTACTCACAAAATATTTCAGCATCGCCTCGCAAAGTTTGAAGTCTGTAATCACACCTTCAGACAGCGGACGGACGGCGGAGATCGTATCGGGAGTTCGCCCCAGCATCTGACGGGCGAGTCGGCCCACTGCTGTGCCGCGTCCCAGAATGCGACGCGAGTCTCGCGCGAGGGCTACAACGGAAGGTTCATTGACGACAATACCACCACCCAGCACCGCGATCAGTGTGTTCGCAGTCCCCAGATCAATGCCGAGGCTGGGTGAAACCCAGCGATGAAAATGGCGTAATGTCCCCATGTGACCCCAGACCGCCGCTGCTATCGTCCGCTCGGAATCCATTCCTGTCCCGACAGATCAGCCATGTGAACATTAGCCCACATTTGGCGCGGCAGTGTGGACGCAATGTATCTTCAGACCGGGAATTACAGCAAGATCGACTTGAACTGGACCCCGCATTGAACCTGTAATTCAGCACAGTAGTCTTGATGGACATGAACCCCGCAAGGCATCGGCGTTGTTATATGCCTGGTCGAGCGGCCTAAATCACTGCCGGTTTGCGGTTTGCGGTGGATGAGCGTAGGATGGCAGATGCAATTGGAGAGCGGATTGTCCCTGGTGAACGGCACAAACGGTCATCCATTTAGATGATCGCGGATAGTCATTCAGTTCAGAAGGATCGTCACATGTCGGTTTCTCGTACCACACGTCCAGATTTGGATCGGCCCGGAACAGGGCAGGGATTACCTTTCGGCATGTCGCTGGATCTGATCGTTAACGATCCTGAAGTTGTCCAGGAGTTGTCCCAGTTTGAGGAGGGGGATCCGCGGGAGAAGTTTGCACTGCAGGCTTTGAAGATTGGCGTGCTGGCACTGAAGCAGGCTCGCGGTCAGATTGATGCCGATGTCCTGAGAGCGGAAGGAAAGGAACTGCTGCTCGGACTCCAGAGCAAACTCGATACCCATTCCCAACTGGTCAAGGCCGCTGTCGATGCGGAGCTGAAACAGTATTTTGATCCGGAATCCGGTCGACTGCACGAACGCCTGCAACGACTCGTCCAGCAGGATGGCGAGCTGGAACAACTGCTGCAGAAACACCTCGGACAGCAGGATTCGGAACTGGTCAAGACGCTGGCCGCTCATCTCGGTCCGGAAAGTCCACTCCTGCGACATCTCGATCCGGAGGAAACTT
>JAGQQT010000596.1 GCA_020426065.1 Planctomycetaceae bacterium
GGGACTTCCCAGGCTGTCATACAGATCAGGAGCGGCCCCAGATTGGGGCCATAACCCGCTTCATCCATACCAAGAATCAGGCGGCGTCCGGAGTTCTGCTGCTCGCCACCTGTCATGGTCTGGCATCCATTGCGGGCAGACTGACCCAGCCACCCGTGCCCGGTTGAAACTCTTGGGTGGTTCTTCCACCCCAGCTCTGAATGCCGTGAGCCGGCAGAATTCTGGTGAGCGAAACTGACCAGACTGATTCCTGCTGAGGGGAACCGGCCGCTGCGAGTGCGGCTCTTGGAATGGCTGCTTCAATCTGCCAGCCGTTTTCATCCCCCTCCGCTGCCACAAACCATTCCGGATTCCAGCTGGAGTCTGTTCCGCAACGTTCCTGAGTCCGTCCCCGCTGATCGACAACAAACTCGTAAGCCGATGTGTAATCGCGATTCACGTCCAGTGAAATCAGCAGTCGATCATAACCAGTCAGGTTTTCATCATGCTCTCGACCGGTTTTACGAGGGAGCTCAGCCGGCAAAGCTTTATGCCGGGGAATGCGAGCACCGACATAGACATAATCCCGATCATAAGTCAGCAAGACCAGTGGAAGGTCGGCCGGAATGGTCCGCTTCAATTCGGGATCGCCGACAGTTGTTTCCAGGCGGATTTCTTCAGCTTTCAGCCAGCAGTCTTCGGTCAAAACAGCATCCAGCCGGGGAGGTTGTGCAGCAGGCACACAGACCAGATACGGTTCGGGAGGCAACTCATCACGGCTCAACTGCCAGAACTCAAACTGAGCGGCCCGCGACCAGTTGTTTTCCACTCTGGCAAACGCGCCCTGCACTTCAACCAGGTAAGGAGCCAGGATTTCATTGGCTGGACGAGATGCTCCCTGACGCCGGAACAGACTTGCCATGGCAAAGCTGGTGGCAGGATCGAGTGAAGTTTGTGGTGACTGGGTTTTCAGATACTGATAGAGGGCGATCGAGCGGGAATCCCAGGTTGCATTCCAGTCTCCCTTTTCCCTGAGAGAGCCGGGACTGATTGGCAGCGCCAGTGAACTGTTTTCCTGATCCGGCGAGGGAATGAGCTGATCTTTGGAGCCAGCTGGTTCTTCAAAGCCAACCTGGCGAACTGCTCCCGCTCCTCGTCCTGCCAGCCGGAGAAACCTTAACTCTTCCGAACACCAGAGTTGAATCAGATCTTTGGCTACTTCCGGCACCACACTGGTCTGGGGATATTCCTCAATGATTTTCGACAGGATCGCTTCGTAGTAATCCCATTCCTGCCGGGACTGGTATTGAGCAGCCAGTTCGAGCAGATGAGTCACCGCCTGTTCGGGACTCATCCCCTTTAACATGCCATCGATTTCCGCCAGCATCTGAGCGGCCGATTGATCCTGATTCAGTTGTGTCCGGACATAAGCGGACAGATTCCTTCCCTGCCGGGCCATCTCCTGCCCTTTGCGATCTTCCTGATCCGACGGCAGATGGGGACGACGGGCATCCCCTCCGGGTCCCAATACGAGTCCTGTGAACAGATCCTGCAAAGAGAGATTGGGAGGCAGTGGCGTGGTGGAGGAAACTGCAAAACTCTCAAATAGGGGTCCCTGTTCCGGCTGAACATCCAGCAATCGGCAGGCAGGTGCCACGGCCATCCGGATAGACTGCTTCAGTCCACCCAGGTAGAGGCTGTTGTCCAGGACAAGATCTCCTCCCTGTCCGGCCCGAATTCGTTCGACCACTCGTGCGACGCGCCACGGTTTCAAATCGAGTTCATCCTGCATGGCAACCATGGCGGTGGGATCACCCGCCAGCCGGATGGCATTTTCAATGGCCCCTTTCAGTAATTGACCCGCCTGATCGGCTGGCAGGGGATCATCCAGAACCAGAACCGTCGGGCGATAGACGCGAATCGAGCGGACGAGTGAAGTCAGAACAACATCGCTCAACTCACCGTCCGCCGCTCGATTCCAGTGAGCCAGCAGTTCCTGCTGATTGAGCTGCAGTTCCGGCAGATCGAGCGGCAATGACCAGTTCTGCTCGGCCAGATCACCTCCCGAAAGATCATAAGCCAGCTGCAGGCGGAGAGATTCACTGACCCGCTCAGCCTGACTGCTTGAGTTCTCTCGCTGGCACAACGCAATGATTCCGGAGCGGTAACCATGATGACCGCCGTATCTGGCGGCCAGACCGCAGGACAGATCTGCCGGGAGCTGAGTCAACTGCAGCAATGCCAGACGACGGCTCGATCCCGAAACCGATTGCCAGCTCTGACCAGCATCTTCGGATTTCAGAACGGTTCCCAACTCACCCACTGCATACCCGACTTCCGGACTGGCGAAGGAAACCGCATTCAGCGGAACCGTATTGGACGTGAAGGCACGCTGCCAGGTTCGACCGCTATCCTGAGACGAGTAGATTACGGAACCGGGATTACCCACAATCCAAACCTGATCATCTCGCATGGCCACATCGCGAAAGTTGCAATGATGGGCCATCTGACCGGGAAGTTCCTGCGGCGGATCCTGCCAGGAAGCTCCGGCAGGGGAGTATCGTACCAGTCCACCATCTCCTACCAGCCAGCCGCGTGCAGCATTGTCGATCTGCACACTGTTTACCGAACGGCCACCAAAGTTAAGGCTGGTATCAGGGATCAGGCGGTACCCCCCCAGCATTCCGACCAGACCACGTTCTCCTACAACTACGCCATTTCCCGGACCGGCAAAACTTCCAGACAGCCAGCGGGCCGAGGCTTGCCGGGAAACGGGAGTCCAGGTTTTGCCTCCATCGGCCGTGG
>JAGQQT010000597.1 GCA_020426065.1 Planctomycetaceae bacterium
GGGATCGTTGGAGTACTGAATCGGGGAATGAATCACTTGGCTGGGCCCTTAGCGTTTCTGTTGCGTGGCATGCTCTGCCTGATTCTGGGAGCGGCAGTGGCTTACGGTGTTTATCACCTGCTGGAAGTTGAAATTGTTCATGAGGTGATTTCCGAGCAACTGCTCCTGACGGAAACTCGGATGTATATCATTGCGGGGCTTGTCTTTGTGCTGTCGGCTCTTTCATTCCGTGCTGTTTTTTCCGGCAGCGAAGGCAGCAAAAATGTGCGCGGACCACTTGGCATCTTTCTGAACATCTTTAATCACTTTGTCATCAATATTAACAATGGTTACACCGCGGTATTGGACAAGATCGTCGCTCGACGTTTCTTGACCATGGCTGTGATCGGTGCCTTCAGCTATGGAATTCTATTAGTCAATCAGGTCTTGCCAACAGGCTTCATTCCACTCGAAGACCAGGGAATGATTTACGGAATTGTGCAAACTCCTCCAGGTTCCACGCTCGAATACACCAACTCAAAATGCCATGAATTGCAGGCCATTTGTGAAAAGATGGAAGAAGAAGTCTCCTCAGTCTCCTCGATTGCGGGATACGAAGTTTTGACGGAAGGACGTGGTTCAAACGCAGGAACCTGTATTATCAACCTGAAACCCTGGGCGGAGCGCGATAAAACTTCGAAACAGATCATCGAAGAGCTCGAAGAGAAGGGAGTCGAAATCTCCAACGTCAAGCTGGAGTTTTTTGAACCACCTGCGGTTCCAGGCTTCGGAGCGGCGGGTGGATTTGCTGTTAACCTGCTGGATAAGACGAACACAGGAGATTACGAGGCACTAGCCGAAGAAACTGATCGCTTCATGGAAGCACTGGGCAAAAGAAAAGAACTCAAAGGACTATTTACATTCTTCGCGGCAAACTACCCGCAATATGAAATCATCATCGACAACGACATCGCAATGCAAAAAGGTGTTTCCATTAAGGATGCGATGGACAACCTTTCGATTGTAGTTGGAAGTACCTGGGAACAGGGCTTTGTTCGTTTCGGGCAGTTCTACAAAGTTTACGTTCAGGCTGCTCCTGAGTTCCGCCGTTTTCCCGAAGACATGAACAATATGTTTGTGAAAAATGATCGTGGGGAAATGGTGCCTTACACGGCGTTCATGAAACTCGAAAAACGGCAGGGGTTGAATGAAATCAGTCGCTACAATCTCTACCCCACCGCTCCGATCCAGGGAGCTCCTGCTGCCGGATTCAGTAGTGGGGAAGCAATTAATGCGATCAAGGAAGTCGCGGCCGAGACGCTTTCCAACGGATACGACATTGACTGGCAGGGGTTAGCTTACGATGAAGCCAAGGCCGGTAACACTGCTGTTTACATTTTTCTCATCGTCGTCATCTTCGTGTACATGGTGCTGGTTGGGCAGTACGAAAGTTTTCTTTTGCCTCTGGCCGTGATTACCTCATTACCAATTGGAATCTTCGGTTCATTTCTATTGCTGAAATTGATGGGGCTGGCTAACGATGTGTACTGCCAGATTGGTCTGGTCATGCTGGTTGGACTGCTCGGCAAAAATGCCATTCTGATTATTGAGTTTGCAGTTCAAAGACGTCATGAAGGTAAGGAAATCAAGGATGCAGGGATCGAAGGGGGGAAACTCCGATTTCGCCCCATTCTGATGACCTCATTCGCCTTTATCGCTGGTCTGATTCCGCTCGTTCGAGCTACAGGTCCAGGTGCCTTGGGGAACAGAACCATTGGAACCACTGCCGTCGGCGGAATGTTACTGGGAACTGTCATCGGGGTGTTTGTGATCCCCGGGCTCTACTATATCTTTGCCAAAATCTCGGATGGTCGCAAACTGATCCGCGACGAACATGATGAACCACTCAGCGAAATGTTTGAAAGACATACCGGTTCAGAACAACACCATTAAAACTGAGTTGTTTACAGTACAAACCAGTCCCAAGTCACCCCTCCCTTCCCTTCTGGATTGATCTGGCGTTGTCCATAATCTGTTTAATGGAACTCCCTTCAGCTTTTTTGCTCGAATTCCGTAGACAATGATCAATCACTCTGCCCAGAAACTCCGCTGAATAATCGTCACAACTTGCCGTTCCGGAATGGCAGATCTGCAAATTCTCGCACAAACGTTACAGGCATTCTTACTGTCGTAACTGGGGAATCCCGGTTGTCGATACCTGAAACCATGCAGGCTCAATTTGGGAAATTGAAACCCTGCCATTCCTTATGAATTGCCCCTCGTGCAGTTTTGCCAACTGCCGAATCAGGTTCAAAATGATCTTGAGGCCGGAAATGGATTGTCCACACTCAAACGCGATTTGCTCAAAAGGTATTTCCAGAGCGAATCAGCTGTTTTTCGTTTGCTTGTCAGCACTGATGATTTCCGGATGTGGAATTCCTGGACGTCGTGGTGCGTTGCCGGGACCATGTGCTCCCGAGTACTACAACTGGAACAATGGAACGATCACCTGGAAAGCCCACTATAGCCAGGCGGAAATCCCAGAAGCAGATTCGACTCCGCAGATCGCTGAACAGCATGAACTCAAAACAAAGAAGGAAGACAAGCCGAGACTGCTGTTTGAGACTATCAAACTGGCCAGTTATGACCAGGTTCCTGAGGCAACGGAAATTATTCCCATCGAACCAATCGATGAAAGTCCGAGTCTGGAATTAAAGCCGGACACGTTCCTTGCAAATCCAATTGACAATACTGCGAATCCTGAAATCTATCCGGACGCAGCCATCATGCCACCTC
>JAGQQT010000598.1 GCA_020426065.1 Planctomycetaceae bacterium
AATCAAACCCCTGATCGGTGGGCCAATGTCCTTCATTTCCCAGGTGCCATTTTCCGGCGAAGAACGTCTGGTAATTCTGTTCCTTCAGAATTTCGGCAATCGTGACTTCTTCCAGTGCGAGGTTGTCACGGTCATGCACCTGCTTGAGTCGAGCGTTGGGAACCTTGTCCGCATTCACGCCCGGAATCCAGTCGGTGATGTTTACCCGCACCGGATGCCGTCCGGTCATGATGCTGGCCCTGGTTGGCGAGCAGACCGGGCAGGCGGCATAGGCATTCGTGAATTTCATGCCCGATGCGCACAGGGCATCGATGTTGGGCGTCTCATAAAAGGTGCTGCCATAGCAGCCCAGGTCTGCCCAGCCGAGATCATCCACCAGAAAGAAGAGGATGTTTTTGGGGGTTTTCGTTTCTGCCCCCTGTCCGGCTGGAATGAACAAGATCAGACCGAAAACGAACGCGAGGCAGAATCGTTTCATGAGCCGCTTTCCCGATGATCGTGGTATCAGCGTTCCAGGCGACTGCGTCGGTCGACCCACTCATCAGTCAACTCGAGCAGATTCTTCTGCAGGAAGACCTCAATGTGCGCTTCCAGCTTCAGTTTCTTTCCCAGCAGTGCCATGCCACGCAGGTTGTTAGGATATTTTTCCAGAAAGACCTTTTCGTTGTTGGCAGCATTCCGTCCGGCAATCTGCTTATAGAGTTGCTCAGCGCTACCGTTATCCTGCGTGTCTTTTTCTCCCACACAGAATAAATACGCAATTGGAAGGCCACCATTTCGCATGATGCGTATGGGAGATGCGGTGGTCAGTCCTTTCACCGAGGTGACTGGGGAAATCAGAACCATGGCACGCACATCCTGGCCACGGGGAGTTCGCATGGAAGGGACCGGAGCATCATCATAAGGCATCTGCTGCCAGTCGATCATGGCAAAGTTAAGAGCAATCACCGCTGACATTTCCGGAGCGATGATCCCGATTTTCCTCATGTTCAGGTTTTGTTTGGTGTGCTCATCAAAGATGAATTTCTTGACGGAATCCATGTCGAAAGCCACCATCTTTTTGTAGTCATCCGGTTTCAGATCCCCGACATCCGAGGGAGCCCCTGCCGTTGTTTCCAGTTTGCTCTCGCCATGCTTCCGCAGATCAACGGCAACCACCGCGTAACCTTTGCCCCACAGATCATTGGCGAATCCTGCAGTCCAGACACGGCGATCACCCTGTTGATCGTGCAGCAGCACGACGACCGGCGCATCACGCATCCCCTCATGCTTGAAGTAAGTGATTTTGATCGGCCAGTTGTCCCGGGTAATCAGCGTATGTTCGGAGATGTGCTCCTGTTTGTTTCCCTGGGCAGACAAAATGGATGAGGTCCCCAGAATGAAAATGCCCAGCAGCATCCCGATACGTGTCCAACGAAACTCTGGTCTGTTCATGCTGCACCTCTTCTTATGACGTCTGTTCAACAGGAGATGAGTGATTGGTCAACAGTTACATTACTATCCACTACTTTTTATGGTATGGACAGATCACGGGACCGTCAAACCGGGAATTGCCCTGATTTGAGTTTCAGGAAAAGTGTTCAGAATTCCGTCGGGAAACCGCTATAGACTCTCCATTTTTCCGCAGCCTGGGTTCAACAATCACGGATTCCTTTTCAATCGTGTCAGAATAGGTCAGACTGCTGGAGAACTGATCCGAACACTCCTGTGATGCTCATGAAAGGAAAGAGATGATCCAGAAACTGACCCGTCGAGATGCGTTGTGTGGACTGGCTGCAGGTACGGCTCTGCCATTGCTGAATTCTCCTTCACTGTGGGCGGCGGATCCTCCTGCTCCGGAAAAGCAGGATTTGAAGATCGCCGCAATTGGAGTTGGCGGGAGCCGGGGGAAATACAGACAGGGGACCAGCATTGCCCGGGCAGCTTCTCGCTTCGGCACGATGGTCGCCTGCTGTGATGTGGATGATTTTCATGCCAATGAATTCAACGGACTGTTTGAGGGAAAACTCAAAACGTATCGTGATTACCGGAAACTGTTTGAGAACGAAAAAGTGGATGTAGTCACAATCGGCACGCCCGATCACTGGCATACCGCAATCGCGATTGAGGCCATGCGGAACGGTTGCGATGTCTATTGCGAAAAGCCGCTCACACTCACAATCGATGAAGGAAAGCTGATCCGGCAGGTTGTTCAGGAAACAGGAGCTGTCTTCCAGGTCGGTACCCAGCAGCGCAGTTCCAACAACAACCAGTTTCTCAAAGCCGTGGTAATGGCACAGAGTGGACGACTCGGGAAGAACCTGAAGGCCTATGTCGGGATCGGCGGCGGTCCTTCCGGGGGGCCGTTTCAGACAGCAGCCGTCCCTTCCGATCTCGACTGGAACATGTGGCTGGGGCAGGCTCCTGAAGTGGAGTACACTCCAGAGCGGGCTCATGCCGAATTCCGCTGGTGGCTTGAATATTCCGGCGGAAAGATGACCGACTGGGGAGCTCATAATATTGATATTGCCATGTGGGCACTGGGAGTTGACCAGACTGGCCCCGTCGAAGTCTCCGGCAAAGGGACGTTTCCCCAGTATATTCCTGCCAGTTATGACCCCTGGGATTTCTTCTCTGGAAAACTGAAACTCCCTAACGGTTACAATACAGCCGTGAACTTTGAAATCGATTTCCGGTTTGACAATGGCACTACGATCAATGTGCAACCGAATGCCAAGGGGGACAACGGTAATGGAATCCTGCTTGAAGGGGATGAAGGA
>JAGQQT010000599.1 GCA_020426065.1 Planctomycetaceae bacterium
CAATATGCACTTTACCGCCAGTGTGTTCGATCAGTTGAGCCTCGTCTGTCGGTTGCAGGTCTCCCCGTTTTTCATAAGCCTCCCTGAGCAGATCGACACGGAAGACCTGAGGTGTCTGGGCCAGCCACATGTTGTCTCTTGGGACAGTCTTGCGGATCTCACCAGAGGAGACTTCCTTCATCGTACTGGTGACGGGGATTCCCAGAATCGCGGCACCATGCTGGACAGCGGCATTAAAGACCCGATTGATCCATTCCTGGGTCAGCAGGGGGCGAGCGGCATCGTGTACGGCAACATATTCCACTTCGGGTTTCAACTGGCAGAGGGCGTTGTAAACGGAATCTGCGCGTTCCTTGCCGCCATCGACCACCTGCACGTCCATGAATGCGAGGTTGGGCTGGAATTTTGTCTGGAAGAATTCACGGTCTTCCGGTGCAATCACCACAATAGTCTGTACGACATCTTCGCGATTAATGAAGTGTTCCACGGATCTCAACCAGACCGCTCGACGTTTCAGTTCAACGAAGGGCTTTTTGCGTCGATCCTTCTGGAATCGGGAACTGCTACCCGCAGCGGGCAATATGACGGCGAACTTTCCGGCCATGAGTCTCTCCTGCCTCTCCGTAAAAAACTGTTTCTCTCAACGGAGTATCGCACGCAGAAAATCCCGAGGCAACTGGTCGGGAAAATGTGCTGAGGGAGGGTAGGGAGCCCAGCTTCCGATCAAATGGTGATCATCGGGAATCATCTCCGGGAACCAGGTAGCGGGAGAAGCCGCAGGTTTGGACGGAGACTTCTTTACCCTTGGGCCGGGTGACGACCAGGGCTTCCGCTTTCAGTTCCGGCAGAATCTTGAAGCCTCGTTCCGCTCCCATTACTGAAACAACAGAAGCCAGGGCATCCGACGTGGTGCCATCCGGGGCGATGACTGTAACACTGCTTGATTCTGTAAGACCAATTCCCGTTTGCGGATTGACCAGATGAGAGTAGCGAACGCCATCGATTTCGACGTAACGGCTCGCATCTCCCGAGGTCGCGACGCTGCAATTGACAAGTTGCAGAAACTGCTCCGGTTCTCCTTCCGGGCGTTTCAGTGGAGCAATGCCAATGACCCAGCCCTGGCGATCAGGAGGAGCGTCCGAAACAACGAGATCTCCGGACGCATCGATCAGAGCAGAGGTGATGCCATGTTTACGAAGGACTTTCATGGCTTCATCAGCGGCATACCCTTTGGCGATGCCACCAAAATCCAGTTTCATCTCTGCCTTCTGAAGCGTGACTGTCTGCTTGCCAGGATCCAGAGAAATAGCCTGATAACCAGTCAATGCGAGCGCTGCCTGCAGGCGGATTTCTTCGGGGAGCTCCGACTTCCGATAGGCTCTCCGCCACAAATCAGTAATGTGGCCAACCGTGACATCAAATGCTCCTCCGGAGAGATCCGCATATTTCAATGAGGACTGCAGCACAAAAAACAGATCAGGGCTGACAGACATTGGTTGTCCCGGTTTGGCATTCCGGCACACCTGGTTCAGTTCACTGTCCGGATCGTAGTCGGAGAGGATGCGATCGATTTCCTGAATCCTGGCAAAGGCGTCCCGCTCGGCCAACGCAGCCTGTTCAGTCGAGGAGGCGTAGAATGCCATTTTCCAGGGAACTCCCATCCGGATTCGCTGGAACTCATAGCGCTGAGCCGAAGTTGCAGATTCGATCTCCTCACCCTGGGTGGTCAGGCAAAACATACCGAATGTCCACAGGCAGAGCAGGACTCCACTGCGAAAACTGCGTAAACTATCGGGTTTGTACACCATTCGATCGTCTGATTCCGGTCCTGTTCGCATCGAGAGCATTGTTGACTTTCCTGGAACGGTCTGTAACGATGAATGAAAAGGAATCCTGCCTGGTTGTGAAGAGGTTTTTGCAGCCATCATGTTCCATCCTCAAACGCCCTTCGCACGGGAGAAATCCACCCTATGTTGTTCAATCGCCTGCTGCTCCTGCCTGCCATGGTGGGAATTCTGACGGTTATTGTTTCCCCCCTTCAGGCCGCTGACAAGCCTGCTGCCAAAGGGGAAGGAAAAATGGAGGCGTATTCGGTTGAGTTGCCGTATACCGAAATCACATTTGAGATGCTCCCCATTCCAGGTGGTGTTTACACCATGGGAAGCCCGGAAACGGAAGCAGACCGTCAGGAAGACGAAGGCCCTCAGCATCAGGTTAAAATTGCTCCCTTCTGGATGGGCAAGTGTGAAGTGACCTGGGATGAGTACGATACCTATCGTTACAAGCTGGATGTACAACGTCGGGAACTGGCCGGTCTGGATGCGACTCCGCAGGATATCAAAGCCGATGCGGTCACCCGTCCTACCAAAGAATACCGGGACATGACTTTCGGCATGGGGCATGACGGTTTTCCCGCAATCTGCATGACTCAGCTGGCCGCCAAATCCTATTGTGAATGGCTCTCAGAAGTGACAGGTCATTACTATCGGTTGCCAACGGAAGCGGAATGGGAATATGCCTGCCGCGCTGGAACGACCACCGCTTACTCATTTGGTGATAGTCCGGACGATCTCGATGAGTACGCCTGGTATTACGACAATGCCGAAGAGAAGTACCAGAAGGTTGGTCAGAAAAAACCCAATCCCTGGGGCTTGCATGACATGCACGGTAATGTTGCCGAGTGGTGTCTGGATCAGTATGTGCCTGATTTCTACTCTCAGTTCAAGGGAGATCAGCCAGCCGATAATCCGATC
>JAGQQT010000059.1 GCA_020426065.1 Planctomycetaceae bacterium
ATTTCGGAAGTGCTGCATGAGGCCGGATATCGGACGGCACACATTGGCAAGTGGCATCTGGGATTGAGTCAGGAGCACTGGCCAGACAAACATGGATTTGATGTGGCCTTCCACGCTCAACCCAGTCCCGGCCCCCCCAGTTATTTTTCACCCTATGGAGTCTCTGTGGATGGTCGACCTACGGGACGACATCACGTGGGAACGATCACGGATGGCCCGGATGGTGAGTACATCACCGACCGTCTAACCGATGAAGCGATTCATTTCATTGAATCCTGCCAGGGGAAGCCGTTTTATCTGAACTTCTGGCAGTATGGAGTGCATGGTCCCTGGGGACACAAAGAGGAATACACCGCTCGCTATGCGAAAAAAACTGATCCCCGTGGCGAGCAGCGGAATCCGATCATGGCTTCGATGCTCAAAAGTGTAGATGAGAGCCTGGGACGACTGATGGACCGGCTCGATGAGTTGGGGCTGGAGAAGAACACGCTCTTCATTTTCTATTCGGATAATGGCGGGAATGTTCACAGCCGCACTTACGAAGACGCGAAGCTTGCTAACGTCAAAGAAGGCCATCCGCAATACGAGGCGATTCAGGACTGGCGGAAATGGGCCGGAGGAGAACCTCCCACAAACAACACTCCGTTGCGGGAAGGGAAGGGGCGGATTTATGAAGGTGGTCAGCGTGTGCCATTGATGGTCCGCTGGCCGGGACACATTCAGCCCGGTACCACCACTGATGCCGTTGTGGGACCAATTGACATGTATCCCACAATTCTGGAGGCAACGGGACTGAAACAGCCAGCTGGTTATATTGTCGATGGAGAATCGCTGCTGCCGGTGTTGAATCAGTCTGGTGAGCTGAAACGCGAAGCGTACTTCACCTGGTTTCCGCACATCATTCCAGCAGTTTCGGTGCGTGAGGGAAACTGGAAACTGATCCGACGATTTGAGTCGCATCCCGATTATTCCGAGACTCGCGAACTCTACAATCTGGCCACTGATCTGGGAGAAACGAAGAATCTGGCGAAACAGATGCCGGAGCGAGTGAAAGAGCTGGATGCACTGATCGATCATTTCATCAAGGAAACTGGTGCGTTGGCTCCCATTCCCAACCCGTCCTTTGCTGGACAGGCAGATGCAACAGATGGACTTGTGCTGCGGAGTTGTCGGCTGGAGAAAAAAGAGGGAGCCATTCAGCTGATTGGCACTGGTCGACTACCGTTTCTCGGCACCGCCCGAGTGAAATTGCAGGGGCCACTCAAGTTGACTTTCCAGGCACGCAGTGAAGCCGGGGGTGAAGCAGCCATCAGCTGGAAAACTACCACTCAGGAAGACTTTCCGGAATCTGCTCAGCGTGTCGCCTACACTCTTCACGCAGGAAATGAGTGGGAGGAAATCACTGTGGAACTTCCCATTGAAGGGACTTCCCAGATCGTGCGATTCTATCTGCCTGCCGAAAAATCGCCGGTAGAACTGCAGTGGATCAGATTCGAAGATGCTCAGGGGCACCAGAAATCCTGGGACTTTTCGAAGGTGATCCCCTGAAACATCTTTGCGGACTTACGAGTTCTGCTGAGGAACTGATCTGGCCAGTTCAGACCGGACTTTCATCAGAATCTTTCCCAGCCAGTTCTTGCCCACTCCCTGACAGACACCCCAGAACTGATCGTTCCAGGTGTTCCCTTCGATCAGTCGACAGGTGCCGGTAGCCAGCAGTTTATCCTGCAGGTCAGCGTGGCAATCAAATTTGAGTTGGACAAGTTCCGTCATGATGCGGACCTTGTTGGATTCCCAGTCGGCCCGCAACTTGACTCGACATCCTTTTCGCTTCGCTTTACTGGGAGACATGCAGCGGGCAATCTCCAGACGTTCCTTGCTGTTGAGTGTTTTCTGTGCCTGATAGGCATGTTCTACCGTGGCATAACGAACCTGCTCATACACAACGGGAGCAGGATAGAAGTTCGACAGAAAGCGATACTCCCCATGGAAACTGTCAATCACATTCAGATACTGACTCATCATATTCCTCCTGAGATGGTGGAGGAGCAACTGAATATCAAATCGTTCTGTGCTGCCTTATCTGGAAATTGAAACTGATTCACCAGATGTCTCCGCCATTTGCAGAAGGTGACAAGAAAACAGCTTCAGGGTTCGCAATTGCTTCCTGGAATGATGCAGTAGAAAACCGCCTTGCATAAAATACATGCGTACACTAGTCTCCCGGAATGAAAAATGACAGACGATATCGCAAAATGGCATTCCGCACAGATGCGGATGAGATTGGCGATGTTTCCCTGATTGCCGAGAATCTGTTGACGATTCGGCGCTATTGGGATGGTCAGGCAATGCGGGAGGAACTCAAGGATTCGCTCAGTTTTTTGAAGAAGCGGTTTGAAGATCTGGAGTCAGATTTTGATCATCTGCTTGAATCGCTGCAGCACGAAGATGAGGTTGATTGGAGAGAGCTGTTCAGGCAAGCGTGGAATCGATTGCACCTGGCTTTGAAGCGGTCCCACTGCACCACATACACCGAGGCACTGCGGATTCTGAAGGAGCGTTGAGTGGCGGAACTGGTTCGAGATCCGGTTTATTGTGGATTGGTTGGAGCAACCGGCTGTGGAGTAATCCAGTCCTGAGGTGTTGGCGGGATGACGGCAGCAATGGCGATCTGTCTGGCAATGGGTGACCAGTCGGCATCCAGAATGGAGAGATCATCCGGTTGCGGAGTGAACAGTTCCGGCATGCCGGGCTGACTGCGGTCAACGGTGTAAAGCCTCATTTTTCCGAGCTGAGGGGTATTCATGCTGAACAGAATACGGCGATTGTCAGGTGTGAAGGTGAAATCGGCGTAGGTTTCTTTTTCGCTGGCGTACAGGATTTCCATTTTGCTGTCCGGAGCCAGATCACAGACACTGACTTCATAGGAATTGTCTGCAGTGACTCTTCCCTTGAAAGCGATGCTGCGATGATCGTGAGACCAGCCGTGATTCCAGTAGATGTAGCTGTATCGCTGAGCATCTTCACCGGAAAGTAACAGCCGGATTTTTCTGGTGCGGACGTCATACAGGGCGATGTTACCCGATAATCCATAGGAAATTGTGTTTCCATCGGGAGACCACTGGGCTCCCCAGCCGCTGGCATCGAGCACTTCCCGTTCGCCGGAGACAAGATCTATCAGTACGATTCCCGAACCGGACACAGTGCAGACAAGCTGTTTGCCATCGGGAGCGAGACTCGGCATGCAGCCGGGCCCAAGATCCTTGAGATTGGTACCATCGGTCTGGACGGTAAACAGATGAGCGGTTGCAACGGAACCATTGGCGGCATCAAACAAGATTGTCTTTCCATCAAATGAATATTCCGGTGACCCTAATGAGCCGAAACCCTCAGGGAGCGAAGTCACTTTTTGCATGACTCCAGTTTCCGTGTCGACGAGTGCGATGACTCGTTGTTCTGTAAGATCTGCTGGCAAATAACGCAGTTGGTCCGATTTGATTTCAATGGAATTCCAGCAAACCTCCGTCACACCTTCACCATTGACGACTGAGCGAAGTTCTATTCCTTTCAGAACGACATCTGCAGTTGTGCAGGTACGGGTTTCGAGCAGTTCGTAATTCTGGGAATCAGCAGCAGCGGCCAGAAAGTGAACCTGATCTCCTCGACGGCAGATACGGAGTCGGCCCGACTCCGATTCGGAAGGCCACCCTTCTTCACGGAAGATACGTTTGGGAGTGCCTTCCGGAAAGGAGGACGTTGAGGTGCGAATCTGTTGTCGTTGATCGAAAACTCTCAGGGACCGTAACAATTGCCGGTGTTCATCGTCACATAATAATGAAACGGAGATGAAGGCCTGCTTTTCCGCATCCAGGACCAGGTCAGAATACTGAGCGGTGAGGTCGAAATCGCCACTGATGGTAAACGGAAATGTAATGCGTGGTGATGTCCACGCTCCGGTTCCCCGTTGCCGAATCTGGATTCCCCGGGAGGTAATTTTGGCTGTTGTTTCCCCATTGGGTGCCCCTTTGAAATCAACATAAGAGGAAAAATCCGACTGCGAGTTGAATTGTAACGCAAAGGTGTCCTCGAACTGACTGGCTTCTTTGTTTAACTGGATGACCAGGGGATTGGCCAGTTGTTGAGATTCCGGTGAGGAAAGTTTCTGTGGCCAGTTGCCATGCAGCAGAATCTTGCGGACCCGAAGTTCGGTCTGATCGCGATAGTGAAACAGGCCGAAGGGATAAAACTTACGTTCATCGAGGGGAATCTCACAAACGGTTGTCCCGTTGATTTCCAGGATTGCCTGCTGATCTTTCAGTGTGAGACGAGCCTGATTCCAGTCGGCCTCTTTTAAGGAAACCGGGGAATTCGAGACTGGTGTGGCATTGGCGGGGTCAACTGCAGTTCTCTCATGATGACTGTCCGTCAGCCAGTGCAGCAGAACACCGGTGGGAGTTGTGAACAGAACCATCCGATCCAGGGCAGGGTGGGCATCGACCTTTCCGGTTTCATACCAGAATTCATACTCTACAGAACAGCCTCGGGTAAGCGGACGAATGTAGCGGAGCAGGCTCTCTGAATACGTACCGAAAGCTCCCTGGTATTTGTTGGCAATGAGTGTGACTGGCTCATTTTCTGTCCGGGATGTGTACCAGCCTGAAGTTGTCTGGCCGAGCGATTCATCGTAATAACTCAACCAGTTTTGCAGCAGGGGATCACTATCGAGCCGGACGCCTTCGGGAATCACTGGATTTCCGGTGATCTGAATATGACGTATCTCCGAAGTTGAAGGCCACCAGGCTCGAAAACCAAACCAGGGCTGATGGGCATCCGTTGTCTGCTGGGACGTAACTGTTCGGTCATTGAAACGGATGGTCTGGATCTCATCGTGATTTCGGATGTGGAGTCGATGCCACGGAGGACGAAACGCAGCAAAGGGAGGGTCGAACGGGATGACTTTACTGCCAATACTGAAGGTGCCGACGATGAGATTGCCAACAGTGCCAGTAGGAGAGATGATTTGATTGAACGCAAACAGGTTGGCTGATGTGGAGGAGCCGAGGTCGCCCGTGATTTCAAAGTCACCCGTCAAAGGCTGATGATAAAGCAGGTAGTCTTCCTGATGCCCGCATACATGTTGCCAGATGCGGGAATCTTGTGGCGACAGTTGCCACTGCGCCCGAGGAAATCCCTGGCCTCTGCTGGAGGCTTTCTCCCGGGAAACGGGAATCCATTCCTGAAACAGATCCTGATCCGGCTGATACCCGGCTCTAAGATTCAGATACCGATATTTGAGTCGGAGCAGATGAGCAAGATAGGGATCTGTATTGGCCGGAAGACGTCGGGCGGCATGCTGATCGACGCACATCATGAGTGTTTCATGTAACACGCTGCTGGCAGCTGTTTCGGGAGACTGAGGACCGGGTGCAAGCTGGGGATCATGCAGCCAGGATTGCAGCAGAAAAAGTTCTGGCCACAATTCCGGGGCATCTTGAGGACTGTTCTGATTGATGTAATCGAAAAACTGCTGGCTACATTTTGCAGCGGGTTCCTGCTGCTCGTATTTCAGAAAGAGAACTGTCGCGAGTGCCAGGAATTCTGGTGAAAGATCTGGAGCAGCGCTGTTAAATCGCTGCTCAATCCGAGTGAGGATTAGCCTCTGCTGCTCTGCTGACTGGGCCAGTTGCAGAAGATTCGAGGCGACTGAGAGAAAATCGCCCCCCTCTGCAGATGAAAAAAACTCAGGTGAACTGTCCCGCATTACTGGAGAAGGATCCGTCGGGGCCAGCCAGCCTCCAAGACGGACAGGAAGTGAAGCCTGCTCCGGGAGGACCCAGTTGAGTAGTCCGGTGAACTTTTCATGGGGTTCCACCTGATCCAGTGAGCGGAGAATGCCCGGTCCGTTGTGGTCGGCCAGACCTTCAGGAAGCAGGTTGGCGGAATCACTTTCAGAGCGTTGGGTGAGACTTGTCGACAGCAACTGGTCTGGCAATTGCTCTGGCCAGTCTCCGGACAGAATCGCATTACGGATCCGTGGGGCGGGCTGGTCGCTCATTCGATAAAAGCCGCAGAGCCGGTCCCCGGTGAAATCTAATGGACGCGTATAAATGAGGGTCCCATTCAACTGCAGCTGCAATTTTTCCTGCTGCCAGCTGAGGGTGACCTGATTCCAGTCGTTGTTTTTGAGCGGGAGGGGGCGAGGTCCACGGCGGTTGAGTGGTTCCAGAGTAGAGTTGTCAGCCGGAAGCAATGTCCAGTCTCGGGTCTGATCCGTCACCCAGTGGATTTTAACTCCGGGGCTTTCCAGTTGAAGTACGAGTTTCCCGAGGGCAGGATGAATCGAGACCTGGTCTCCCTCATGAAAAAATTCATACGAAAACGATTCGTTTTCCAGGAGTGGACGTTGATACTGGAGGAGACTCTGGTTGGCGGGGCCCGTTGTGGTCTGGGCAGTCAGTTCGCCATCCTTCATGAACCAGGCAAATTGCTTCTCATCCGGATTGGGGAGTGGCGCGGGATGCTCGGGAGCGAGGAGAAGTTGAAAAGACGGGAGCGTTTCATGATTGAAATACGGTTGCCAGCCCCTCACTTCAGTGGAGTGCTGGTCCAGTAATGCTACCTGACGCGGAATCGTGGGAGCTTTGCTGAATTGGAGATTTCGAAAGACGGGGCGTCTGGCTCCCATGCTTCCCAGTGCCAGCCAGGGACTCGTCTGAGCAATCGGATCCTGCCACATCGGATGCCCATTGACCAGGTAACGAGCCTGTCCATTCTTCACCTGGATCGAGACCCTGGTAAAGTCGGTTTCCAGATCGGAGCGAATGAAAGGGCAACTCCTCTGAACTCGGAGGAGGTCGGAACCGCCCAGCACGACAGACTGAACAGGAACCCCTACGCCGAAATAAAACAGGCCACCGTATTGCAAGGCCCCATCAGAGCCCGCCGCTCCTGAGAATTGCGTTTGACAGGTAAACTCAAAATCCCCCTGCAATGGATACCGAAACATGAGCAGATCTTTCTGCCCGCCGGTCCAGTGCAGGAGATGACCTTCGGTTTCTCTCCAGTCACCCTGGGGTAAACCGAGTGCATGACTGTGAGCAGTCTGCAGGGAAACCGGGATCCAGTGGGGTGATCCGGCAACTCCCTGAGATGTGGAGCCCTGGGGCTGACTGGCGTGAGCCAGCAGGCAGCGGGTCCATGGACGGAGAACCCGTCCGTCATTCCCACGGGTTGCCTGTTCGAGTTTCGCACTCCACTCACGGGCGAACGGAAGAAGCGATTCATCTTCCAGGCAGGAAACAATCAGCGAAAAGAGCATGGGATCCAGGCAGAGGTTCGGCTCCGATTTCTCCAGGGAAGTTTTCAGTCGGGTTTCGCATTCTGCGGTTAATTCTTCCAGCAAAGTAGTCGCAGTGAACCTTCCACTGTGAATTTCACAGATCAGGCGGACCGCCCGGGCGTTCGGGGCGGATTTCTTTTCCAGGTCAGCCAGTTCAGCCAACAGGGTTCGCATCAGACCAAGCTCTTGAGCAGTGCTGGCCAGTTCGAAAGCTGAAGAAAAGAATCCTTCTACTCCAGCGGGTTGAGGAAGAGCAAAAGATGAATCGCGAGGTCGTTCCCCCAGAACACGGGCGAATTCTTTGGGGGGTGAGGCCACTGGAACGAATGTGGCCCAGTGCCTGATCAGGGGAGGACTGGTCGCGGGTAGAGTCCAGTTCTTGAGACTTTCAAAACGCTCCTCGGGAGAGAGTTGCTGGAGCTCCCGACTGAAGGCACCAGTCAGCTCCGACCTGACCGTAGACCCACCCACGTACAGATAAGGATCTTCATCGATGATCTGTCCAAATCCCTGCCAGGCCTGCTCAGTCTGATCCTCGGACAGCAGATTCCAGATCGTTCCTGGATCGGCAGCAACCGCAGTCGAGGCAGGCAAAGTCGAGGTGAGCAGCAGAATTCCGCAAAAAGAGAAAACGATCCGACAGGTCTTTTTGTATACTCGACATGAGGTCATTCGTCTGCTCCGGCTTGATGATCTGAGCTGCAGGTGTTCAGTGGGCGCGTACGATGATCCCACAGTTCCCCAGAAAAGTCGAATCCGGACCGGAAATCATGCCCCGGAAAGGTTTCTGTGGCTGAAAAACAGGGTTTGCTGAACTGGACAGTCAGGAAACAGGATTTTTTTGCAGAATGCTCGATGTTGGACGCATGATTGGGGTTCAGGCTGCGACCAGTGTAAGTCTGAGTCAACCGTGATCTCTGAACTCGCAAAAAGAAAATTCGAGGGCGGTTTTGAATACCAGTGACTTTCTGCAGGCCCTGAAAAATCGCGAGCCAGAAGCGATTCGGCATCTGAATGAATCGTTGCTGCCTGCCGTCTGGCGCCTGGCGTTTCATCAGGTACATCAGGATTCCCATCTGGCAGAAGACATTGTCAGCGAAACGGTTGTTCAGTTGATTCGGGCAGTTGAGGTCGAGACACAGATTGAAAATCCGGCCGCCTGGATGCGTGCGGTTGTGCGAAACAAAGTGGCAGATCACATTCGAGCGGCAGCTCGGGTCCGTCATCTGCTGAAGAATGTTCCGGCTGAGCAAGCCACTGAGCCTGTCGGGGAGCAGGAGCAGATCCTGCAGGAATCCCGGGCCGAGGTCCGGCAGGCCATGGATAGTCTCCCCGAGCACTATCAAATGGTTCTGGAATGGAAGTATGTGGAGCATCGCAGTGTGGAATTCATTGCGGAGCAAATGAAGGCGACCACCAAGAGTGTGGAATCCATGCTGTTTCGGGCTCGTCGGGAGTTGCGGAAAACACTCGAAGGGCTGGCAAAGCAGCAACAGCATGAAGGGGCTCGTCGGGCCGTCTGTACTGACAAAAGTGCAGATAATTGTCCCCGACGTACAGCGGAACCGGTGGCCACCAAGAGTGTGCAGTCGGTTCCGGCTGGTCGATCCAGGTCGCAATCGTAAAAGGTAAACAGGGTCAGGAGGCTCGGCATTCAGCCGAATTGATTCGAGGTTGAATCCAACTGGGAGATGGTTTTACCGCTCATTATGGCAAACGAATTTGAACAACATGGATTCGGTGATCCTGAAGAGGGTTATATGGACGAATCATATCCGCTGGATTCACAGGATCCGCAGGCTCTGGCAATCGACGAGCGGGAAGATCCTTTGCTGGAGCAGCTGCTGGTGGATGCATTCGCTGTGCCGGAAATCCCGCGCTCTTTGAATCGTCGGATTGAGGCGGTTGTGCAACAGGAATGGGGTGTGAAACTCACCACATCTGATCAGCATGATCCGCCCGCAAAAACGGCAACTCGTCGTCTAAGCCGTTTCTTGCCAGTGGCTGTGGCTGGTCTCATGCTGGCTGTTGGTGTCATGCTGTTTCAGCAGGCTGTGGAGTGTCGGGCCTGGGCTGCACTGGTAACGCAATTCAAGACGCAGGATCTGGTTGAGGTACGATCCGAAGATTCTGTTCGCTGGCTCAATCTGAAAGCGGGTTTGCTGGGAGAAGAGCATCCCCGGAGCATGACAATCGTCAATCTTCGTGAACGCATCATCATGACCTGCGAGCGGGCAACCGCCTCGGCTGTGCGGAAAGTTCAGCTGGAGCAGAATCAACTGGATGAGCAATCTTTACTGGTTGGCTTTCTGGCAGGCCCCCAGGACTGGACGACTTTTGCCGGTCTTTCCTCCTCCTTGCGAGCTGTTCAGGAAAAGAAAATCCAGCCCCGGGATGGGAAGTCCCCGGAGCGGCTCGCTGTTCGATTTCAGCGCAATCAGGCACCAGATCTGGAGCTTGAGTTTCTCTTTGATTCGGGTGATTCGCTTCCTTCCGCCTGTGAAGTACGTGAAGACAAGGCTGGTGGTGTGAATCTGCTTGCGTCACTGGATTATGATTCCGCAGGCGATTCTGAAATGAAGCAGCTTGTCAAAAATGGCACGGTTGCTGAAGCGGAACTGCTGGCCATGAGGAGCCCGGATACTCCCGCCACCAAAATTGCCTTGAAGCCGGATCGGCCCGATGCCAATTTGCCCATCAAAACAACAAATCTGCCACACCCGGACAAAAACAGTCTGACTCCCAAGCAGACGGACACCGTGGCCTCATTGTATGAACTGCCTCCCGCCAGTTGGGGCAGCGTTGCTCTGCGTCCGGTTCAGCCAGTTGTTCAGGAAGTCCAGGATCTGAATCAGAAAATGCAAGCCGTCTGGACTGCACAGGGGTTGACTCCCGTCGGGCAGGCAGCTGAAGAAGAAATGATGCGGCGAGCCTATCTGGATCTGATCGGTCGGATTCCAACTGTTACGGAAGCTCGCGATTACCTGAATGATTCTGGAGCGGATCGTTATGAGCGACTGGTGGACCGGTTGCTGGCCAGTCCGGATCATGCCTCTCATCTGGCAGCAGTCTGGCGGTCATTCCTGATTCCCGAAGGAGTGGATCTGTCTGCCTTTGGTGGTGTGGCGGAGTTTGATCGCTGGCTTTCGGAGCAGTTTGCTACAGGAAAGCCTTACAGTGAAATCGTCAGAAACCTGATCCTGGCGGAAGGGCGTTTGTCCCGATCCGGCCCACTGCTGTTTTATTCCGCCGTCAAACTGAATGCGGAAGAACTGGCCTCACGGACATCGCGAGTCTTCCTGGGAATGCGGCTCGAATGTGCACAATGTCACGATCATCCCTTTGAGCCCTGGACGCAGAATGATTTCTGGGGACTGGCGGCGTTCTATGCCCAGATTTCCCGACCTCGTGGCGAATTGCAGGCGGTCTCTTCTGTGATGCGGGTCAGCGATATCGATCACGGGGATGTGATGATGCCCGGGCAGGATGTCAAAGTAGCTCCCCGGTTTCTGGGAGCCGGGACCGATGTCGAAATCGAGGCTGGAGAATCTCGGCGGAAGCTGCTGGCTGACTGGCTGACTTCCCAGGAGAATCCTTATTTCGCCCGTGCCACCGTGAACCGGGTCTGGGGGCATCTGTTTGGTCGGGCCTTCGTCAATCCGATGGATGATTTCGGAGTTCAGCACAAACCACTGGCCCCAGAGATCCTGGAATTTCTGGCCGAACGTTTTGTTTCGACCAATTATGACCTGCAGGATCTGTTCCGTACCATAGCCCTGTCACAGCCTTATCGACTGGCCAGTGGAGCGGCGGATTTCGATGAAAAGCGGGAGCAGTACTTCGCTCAGATGACCGTGAAAACATTGACCGCTGCCCAGATGTATGACTGTATTCTAATTGCCACCATGCTGGATGGCCGTGATGGCCAGGCTGAAGCCTTCGGTGTGACCGATCGGATTGGCAATACCCAGCGGGATCAGTTCATTCAGGAATTCCATACGCCCGCTGGAGAGCAGGCCACTTATCATGGTGGCATACCACAGGCTCTGACGCTGATGAATGGAGGCCTGATTGATGGAGCGACAGGGTTGCAGAAGAGTGGGTTGTTGAATTCGCTGGAAGCACCTTTCTTCAGCGATCAGGAACGACTGGAAATTCTGTTCCTGGCGACACTTTCCCGTCGGCCCACCGCTTCTGAGCAGGGATTGTTTGAAGAGATGATCCGGGCAGATCTCCCGAATGAAGAACGACGCGAGAACCTGGCGGATCTGTTGTGGGCGTTGTTGAACAGTGCTGAATTTACGATGAATCATTAATCCCTGTCTGGAAGGACCAGAGCGATGTTGAGTGAGAACTCGTTCTCAAGACGACGAATGATGTCGACACTGGCTGCCGGACTGGGCGGATGCAGTGTCAGTGGCTGGTTTCCGGCATTTGCCAGGGAAGCGGCTGCTCATCCGGAGCGCAAGCGTCACTGCATTCTGTTGTGGATGAGTGGCGGCCCCGCTCAAACCGACACCTTTGACATGAAACCCGATCATGCCAACGGCGGAGAGTTCAAGGAAATCCAGACGAGTACTCCGGGACTGCGTTTCAGTGAGCATCTTCCGCGGTTGGCCAAACAGGGCGAACATCTGGCTGTCCTGCGCGGATTGAGTACCAAGGAAGGGGATCATGGCCGCGGTACCTATCTGATGCGGACTGGTTATCGGCCAATGGGGCCGCTCGCCTATCCCAGTCTGGGTGCGAGTGTTGCCAATCAGGTCGGCGCTACTGATTTGACCTTGCCTTCCAATGTGAGTATCGGTTCGTTTCGAGCATTTAATCAGGATGCGTTTGGACCTGGCTTTCTGGGGCCTCGATTCAGTCCTTTGTTTGTGGGAGCGTCTGATGTGCCTGGCAATAATGCCATGGGGCAGGGCGGATTTGCTGAGTTGAAGGTGCAATCGCTGGATCGTCCTGATCGGATTACGGAAGCCCGGATGGAGAAACGGCTCAAGATCTGGTCGGATCTGCAGAGCCAGTTTTTGAAGACGCGTACCAGCGGGGCACCCAAATCGCATAATACGGTCTATGAATCCGCACTCACGTTGATGAAAAGTGAAGATGCCACCGTGTTCGATTTATCCCAGGAATCCGAAGCCGTTCGGGAGCGTTATGGGCGCTCGGTATTTGGTCAGGGATGTCTGTTGGCGCGGAGACTGGTGGAACGGGGTGTGCCATTTGTTGAGGTTTCTCTGGGAACAAACAGTGGGGGAGTTGGCTGGGATACCCATGCTGACAATTTCAATGCGGTTCGAAATCTGTCTACTCA
>JAGQQT010000005.1 GCA_020426065.1 Planctomycetaceae bacterium
ACTGTCACTGGCGGCGGCTTTCCCGACACAGTAGGCCTCATCGGCCAGACTCAGGTAGTGGGCACCGCGGTCCGCTTCGCTATAAACGGCAACCGTTTCGATTCCCATTTCGCGGCACGCCCGCATGATTCGCAGAGCGATTTCGCCGCGATTCGCAATCAGTATACGTTGAAACATAAGCCTGTATCCGCAGCAGGGCTGCTCGATATGAATTCGGGAAGGTCTGGAACCCGCAGTTTACGAGCCAGAGACATCAGGCGGGTCGAACCAGGAACATCACCTGACCGAAATCGACTGCATCTCCATCCTTGACCAGGATTTTCTCAACAATCCCGCTGCATTCAGCGGGGATTGAGTTAAAGACTTTCATGGCTTCCACCAGGCAGACAATGGAATCTGCCTTTACCTGTGAACCGACTTTGACAAAATCCGGGTCATCCGGACTTGGCTTGGAGTAGAAGGTTCCCACGGTTGGGCTTTTGATTTCCAGCAGGCCAGCAGTCGATGCTCCGGTATCCGCTGGTGCAGCAGGTGTTCCGGCTACTGGAGCGGCTGCAGGTGCAGGTGCAGGAGCTACAGGAGCTGGCACGGCGGGTACAGCCGGCATTGTGATTGAAGGCATCGCTGTGAATTCTGGTCCGCGACGCAGCTTCCATTGTTCGGATTCATTCCGCAGAGAAATCTCTGTAACGCCGTGATCTTCCATCATCTGAATCAGTTCACGGAGGCGGTTGAGATCAAAAGAGTTCCCCGGGTTGTTTGAGTCTGATTTTTTGGATTCACTCATGAGGTGGATTCTAATTGAGTTTCTGTACTGTTAGGACTAACCGTAAGAGAGCCGCAGACTGTCTGCTGACAGGATCCGCTCAGATCGCTTATGGCCCTGATCTATCGTTTCAGACCGAAAACCTCAGCCACTCACCAGCGCAGGCAGTGCGATTCCAGTTCCCGGGGCAACGAGGAGAGGACTTCGTGCCCATCTCGTGTTACCAGAATATCATCTTCCAGCCGAATTCCTCCCCAGCCGGGATAATATACACCAGGCTCAACCGTGATCACCATCCCCGGACTGAGAACATCTGCGGAATTCGGGCTCAGGCGTGTTGATTCATGCACCTGCAGACCAAAACCGTGTCCCAATCCATGGTTGAAGTGATCGGCGACCCCGTGTTGCTCCATCACTACACGAGCAGCGCGATCGACCTCCGTGGCTGCCACTCCTGGACGGATTTTTTCGATGGCTGCCTGTTGGGATTTCTTCACAACTTCGTACAAGCGTTGGAGTTTGGACGAGATGCTACCGGTGATGATCATCCTCGTCAAGTCGCTCACATATCCCCCGGCGGTCCGGGCTCCCCAATCCACCAGCAGAAATGGTGCTTGATCGCACCTGGACAGTCCAGGGCGGGCGTGCGGAAGTGCGGCGCGCTCTCCCACTGCGATAATCGAATCGAATCCTGTACAAATGGCTCCAAATCGCCGCATTCCCTCTTCCAGGGCAAATGAAGCCGTCAATTCAGTCATTTCCGCTGTCAGGCTGGCCTTGAGATAATCAAACCCTTTTTCTGCCTGACGGATGGCTTCCCGGATTTCCCTGATTTCATCTGGATCCTTAATTGCCCGGAGCGGCTCCACCAGTCCTTTCACGGGAATCAGATCGGGCGTGTCCACCGCTTCTTCCAGATGAGTGGCCACATCGTAGCTGATGGCAGTCGCCTCAAATCCACAGACGGAAACGGAAAGCCCCCGAATCTGCTCGGCTGCCAGCTGCAGCAAGGTTTGCTGGACAGGGCGAATTGCCATTGGGATATCGGGGCACTCCTCCTCCAGTTGGGTAGTAAAGCGGCCATCACTGAGGATGACTTCCCGATCTGCCGTCAGGAGCAGCCAGCTGCTGTCTCCGGTAAATCCCGTCAGATAACGGACATTGACCTCGTTACAGATCAGTACGGCAGGCAGTTTGTCTTTTTTCATCACCTTCCGCAGCTTCTCGCGCCGGGTTGGGTAACGACTGCTCGAAATCATGGTTCGGTCTTTCTGTGTGCTGGAAGTCGTTTCTAGTCTGGGGGAAAACTGTTCCCTCTCACTCTGTTTGTGTATTCAATTGGACTCGTCTGACCCAGCCGGAAAGGGGACCCCGTTGATCACGCAGTTTACTGGTTGCGATGGTGGCCGTGCCGACCTCCTGCGGAAAGAAAAACAGCGAGCCGAGGAGAATCTCCTGCTTGGGAATACCCATCCGGGCATACACTTCCGGAGACCGCAAAACTCCACCGCTCGACCAGTAGTTCCGAATTCCATGAGCAGTGGCTGCCAGCAGTAAGGTCTGCACTGCAGCTGAGGCGGCTGCCAGGTGTTCCATGTTTTCCATCGTCGGATCAAACAGCTGGCCGGGATCATCTCCGGGATTCGGCAGCCAGGTGGCCTGGATCAGGCAGTCCGCCGTTGCCAGCATCTGGATGATTCGGCTGGAGTCCCTGCTCAGCAGTTCCCGTCTCAGTTGACGGCAACCCTCACTGTCCAGCACATAAAACCGCCAGGGCATAGGGGCATCGAGCTGTTTACGATGGCTTTCGTCAGCAGGCCGATGAAACGGTGCCCAGGCTGCCAGTTCCAGAATTTCATCTGTCAGCAAGGTTTCCGCAGAGGAGGGGATGGGCTCATCCGCCAGAACTTTTTCCGTCTGACGATTGTGGATAACCGTTGCGATGATGGATGTCATGTCAAACATGGGATGCTCTTCCGTTTTGTGCCGGATTGTAGCAACCGGTAACAGTGGAAACCAATCACGATCCTTCTACTGCCAGTCAGATTCTGGATGGGGAGAGCTGGATCATGAAGCAGGGGGAATCAGCGAGTCACCGGCAAACAGTTGCTGATACTGTGCGAACTTCCTGCCGTTTCGTACTATATGAATTGCACCCATCTTTGTCTGGAGAAGTTATCATGGTCACGTCTCGCTTCACTGCTGCAGAGCTCGAACAGTATCAACGCGACGGATTTCTACTGATTGAGAACTTTCTCGACGAAGAAGAAACCAGACTGCTGCAGGAATCGGCCCGCAACGATGCACTCATGAAAGAGGCCGCCATGGCGGTTCGAGACGCGAGTGGCAAACGGACCAATCTTTCACTGTGGAATCATCCGGGTGATGATATTTACGGCGTGATCGCCCGCAGTGAGCGGGTGGTCAACCGGATGGAACAGTTACTCGGTGATGAGGTTTATCATTACCACTCGAAACTGAGTGCCAAGGAACCGCGGGTGGGTGGAGCGTGGGAATGGCATCAGGATTACGGCTACTGGTACAAAAACGGCTGCTTGCTGCCGACCATGGCGAGTGTGTTTATCGCGATTGATCCGGCCACGATTGAAAATGGTTGCATGCAGGTCCTCACTGGTTCACACAAAATGGGGCGGATTGACCATCATTTTGAAGGGGAGCAGACGGGTGCTGATCTCGAACGGGTGGAGCTGGCCAGACAGCGGTTCCCGTTGCATTACTGCAAAATGCCTGCAGGATCTGCACTATTCTTTGATGGGAATCTGTTGCACAGGTCTGATGCGAATGAAAGTGATTTTCCCCGCTGGGGCTTGATCTGCTGTTACAACACCCGCAGCAATGATCCCCTGATTCCCCATCATCATCCCGGTTACACTCCGCTCAGCAAGCTGCCAGATACAGCCATCAGGCAGACGGGGATTCGGACGACCGCTGCTCAGCAGCAGTTTCTGCGTCAGGAAGAAGACAAGACAACCCGGGTGACGGTCGGGGAGGAAAACGAGTGAGTGATCTGCCAGATGACATCTCGCTGAATCTCTATCCCCGCCTTCCTCAGAACCGGAATGTCCCCATCGGCTGTATTGGTGCCGGCTTCATCATGGCGGACTGCCAGATTCCGGCCTATCAGTCGCAGGGGTTGACCCCGGTTGCCATTTCTTCACGGAATCCTGTAACAGCTCAAAAGGTGGCAGAGCGATATGGAATGCAGGCCTGCGGGAGTTATCAGGAAATCCTGCAGAATCCCGAGATTCCCGTTGTCGATATCGCCGTTCCTCCGGATATCCAGCAGGAAGTGATCGAAGCAGCAATTCAGCAGCCACATATTCGCGGCATTCTGGCCCAGAAGCCGCTCGCCATGGATTTTTCTGCTGCCCGACGGATTGTGGAGCAGTGTGAAGCGGCAGGGAAAGTGCTTGTTGTCAACCAGAACATGCGTTATGACCAGTCAGTGCGAGCGTGTAAGTCACTGCTGGATCAGGAAGTCCTCGGGGAACCGGTATTTGCCACGATTGACATGCGGGCAGTTCCTCACTGGATGCCCTGGCAGGAACGACTCGGCTGGTTGACGCTGAGAATCATGTCGATTCATCATCTGGATACCTTTCGGTACTGGTTTGGGACTCCCGATCGCGTGTTTGCCAGTGTCCGCAGTGATCCCCGCACTTCCCGCAAGTTTGTCAATGAAGACGGCATCTGCAGTTATATTCTGGAATATGGTTCAGGCCTGAGAGCCTGCGGCTGGGATGATGTCTGGGCCGGGCCATTTGAATCCGGGCCGGGTTCGGAAATCGGCATCCGCTGGCGGGTAGAAGGAACTGAAGGGCTGGCCATGGGGACCATTGGCTGGCCGAAATATCCGGAACGCTGCCCCAGCACGATTGAATTTGCCTCCACCCGTTTTCCGGGCCGTCGGTTCCGTCCCCGCTGGGAGGAAGTCTGGTTCCCGGATGCATTTGCTGGCCCCATGGCCGAACTGCTGTGTGCGCTTGAAGATCAACAATCCCCCTCTCTGAATGGTCGGGATAACCTGGAAACGATGGCCCTGGTCGATGCCTGCTACGAATCCGCGAAAAAGCACTGTGCCGTTGAACTGGACACGCTGTTCGAGAATTAAAAGGGCTGATCCAGAGTATATTCCCGGAAGATGGATCAACCAGAGTGGATGTCTTGTTGTCTGATTCAACATTCCTATTATGCCTGTCAGCACGCAGGCTGTGATGTTTCTCCCCCTCTGGCACAGTTTTCGGCACTGGCATCCTTGCGACCATCCGCCTTTCAGGACATTATCCACATCGAGCAGGTTTCAGATTTTTCTGATGAACAAGCACGGGAATCGCTGAACAGAAGTCCGTCATCACCTTCCCGCTGGATGACTGTTCTGTTCGCTAAACCATTGATATGACGAGAGTTTTAAGGATAGCAAGATGAGTGTTTCACAGTCGAAACGTGCCCTGGTGAGTGTGAGTGACAAGACCGGCCTGCTGCCGTTTGTTCAGAGTCTGGTCAAACTGGGATTTGAAATTGTGTCTACAGGCGGAACCCGTAAACATCTGCAGGATGCGGGAATTCCGGTCATTGATATCTCTGAGTACACCGGATTCCCGGAAATCATGGATGGTCGGGTAAAAACGCTCCATCCTAAGGTACATGGGGGACTGCTGGGCCGACCGGATCTGGCCAGTGATGCGGAAGCGATGACCGCTCATGGAATTCGTCCTTTTCACCTCGTGATCTGCAATCTGTATCCATTTGAGCAGACTGTGGCCAAGCCGGATGTCTCGTTTGCTGAAGCGATTGAGAATATTGATATCGGCGGGCCGAGTATGATTCGCTCTGCCTCCAAAAATCATCGCTACGTCGGTGTGGTCACCTCTCCCAAACAGTATGACCGCGTCCTGACCCGGATTGAGGACGAGACGTTTGATGAGCACTTCCGGCGTGAACTGGCCATGGAGGCATTTGCTACAACGGCAGCTTACGACAGTGCAATCGCCAACTGGTTTGAATCGCTGCAGGCAGAAGAATCCGAGGACTTTCCGTCCCGTTTGAATCTGTCTTTCCGGAGGTCGGCTTCGCTTCGTTACGGAGAGAATCCTCATCAGTCGGCAGCGTTTTATGTAGAAGCAAATGCCCCGGACACGAGTGTGGCGACGGCCCATCAGATGAATGGCAAAGAGCTGTCCTACAACAATCTGCTGGATCTGGATGCAGCGTTTGCATTGGTGGCCGAATTTGAGGAGCCAGCGGTTTCGATCATCAAGCACAACAATCCCTGCGGCTGTGCCATTGCTCCGGATCTGAGCAGTGCGTTTGTGAATGCCTATGCCGGGGATCCGGTGTCGGCCTTCGGTTCCATTGTCGGGCTGAATCGTAAAGTGGATCTGGCCACCGCTGAGCGGATGTGTGAGCCGGGGCAGTTTCTGGAGGCCGTGATTGCCCCCGGTTTTGATGATGATGCCTTTGACCTGTTAACGACCAAACCGAAATGGCGAAACAATGTCCGGCTGATGCGTTGCGAGGTTCCGGGTGCGAGTCATCGCCGCTCCCTGGATTACCGTCGGATTTCGGGAGGGCTGCTGGTTCAGGATCGAGATACGTTGCCGGAAGAAGAGGATGCCTGGAATGTGGTGACGGACCGGGAACCGACCGAAGACGAGTTGCGGGATCTCCGTTTTGCCTGGCTGGTCTGCAAGCATGTCAAATCGAACGCGATTGTGTTTGCCCGTCAAGGGATGGTAACCGGCGTAGGAGCCGGGCAGATGAGCCGACTGGACTCTGCAGAGATCGCCGCGAAAAAATCAGGGGATCGCTGTCAGGGGGGAGTGGTGGCTTCGGATGCCTTCTTCCCCTTCCGGGACGGAATTGATCAGGCGGCAGCGGCCGGAATCAAAGCCGCGATTCAACCTGGAGGTTCCCGCAATGATGAGGAGGTCATTCAGGCGGCCAATGAAGCAGGAATTGCCATGATCTTCACGGGAAGACGGCATTTCCGGCATTGATTTTTCAGAATCGGCCCAGGGCGGGGGAGTCTCGAGCACACTTCAGTTTCGACGTGTGTTCTTGTGTTCACTTTTGTGCTCCAGGCCAGGTGAAAAATTGAAGATTCCTGCTGCTTTTTTTTGAATGGGCGGTTAGGATTCTGTTGAAATCAGGGACGGCAGTCTGCGCAAGACTGTATCAGACAGCAGCTTGGAGCATGCGAACATGGAGTCAGGACGACGCGAATCCCGTTTACCGGATCTGGCAGAACACTCTACCGCTGGCGAATCCCGTCAGCTTCCTTTTGAAGCCCCAATCGACAATTCTCCGCTGGGGCAGACGATCTCCCGGTGTGCGGAGTGGCTGCGCGAACGTCAGCATCCGGATGGCCACTGGGTGGCTGAGCTGCAGGGGGATACGATTCTCGAATCGGAATACATTCTGCTCCTGACTTTTCTCGGTGAAGAAGAATCGCCCGTCGTCCATCAGGCGGCCCGCTACATTCTTGAGCAGCAGGCAGACCATGGAGGCTGGTCGCTTTATCCGGGTGGCCCGCTCGATATCTCCGTTTCCGTGAAAGCCTACTGGGCGCTCAAAATCGTCGGTCACGCTCCCGAATCGGAACCGATGCGTCGGGCTCGTCAGGCGATTCTTCAGGCGGGTGGAGCGGAGCAGGTCAACAGTTTTACCAGGTATTACATGGCACTGCTGGGACTGATTTCCTACCGTCAGTGTCCGGCTGTGCCTCCCGAGCTGATCATGCTGCCTCGCTGGACGAGACTCTCGATTGATCAGATGTCGGCCTGGTCCCGAACGATTCTGGTTCCCCTCAGTCTGGTCTGGGCTTATCAGCCCAGTCGGGTTCTGGACGAGGCAAAACAGATTCCGGAACTGTTTCGCCGGTCACCCAGCCAGCTGTCTGTCTGTAACAATCTTTCTGGCAAGGTCGATGAACTTTCCAAGCCAACCAGCTTCCCCTGGGCCTGGTTTTTCCGGCAGGTGGATTACGGGATCAAGCTGTTCGAAGCATGTCGCCTCACGCCTTTCCGGAAACGGGCCATTCGACTGTCGGCCAGTTGGATGCTGGAACGGTTTGAACAGAGCGATGGTCTGGGGGCAATTTTCCCGCCGATGGTCTGGTCTTTGATTGCACTGCGCTGTCTGGACTTTGAGGACGATTCTCCGGATGTGGTCAGAACGCGAAAGTGTCTTGATGACCTGATCCTGCGCGAACTTGCCAATGACGGAGAAGAAACGGTTCGTCTGCAGCCCTGTGTTTCGCCAGTGTGGGATACCGCGATTGCCACTCTGGCTCTGGCGGAGACTTGGCAGGAGGACTGTAAAGAATTGGTACGCCATGGTGCGGACTGGTTGCGTGCGCGCGAGGTCCGCTTTGCTGGAGACTGGAGCCTGGGACGCAGCCAGATTGAGCCATCCGGCTGGTGCTTTGAATACAACAATGCGTTTTATCCGGACGTCGATGATACGGCCATGGTTCTGATGGCTTTATCTCGGAGTCTGCCGGAAGACCTGAATTCGGACTGGCTGGCTGAACTGGTTCCCCAGGGGGAACCGGCTCGAAGAAATCGGCTTGCGACAATTGTTTCGGGAAGCTCGAATCAATTGCGATCCGCTATGCAGGATATGTCCCGTCTGCAACCGACTCTGGATGCGTTTCGTCGCGGAGTACAGTGGTTGCTGGCGATGCAGTCGAAGAACGGTGGCTGGGGAGCATTTGATGCCGACAATGATTTCGAGTTGCTGACCCGGGTTCCGTTTGCTGATCACAATGCGATGATTGATCCTCCGACTCCGGACATTACCGCTCGAGTCCTGGAAGCATTGGCGATGCTGGGGGTCAATCCTCAGCACGAATCCATTCAGCGGGCTGTGGCTTACCTCTGGACGCAGCAACTCGAAGATGGCAGCTGGCCGGGACGCTGGGGTGTGAATTACCTGTATGGAACCTGGCAGGTGTTGGCAGGTCTGATGGCAGTTGGGATTTCCCGAGAGGATAGTCGGGTTCAGCGAGCGGTGAACTGGCTGAAATCCCGACAGCAGTCCAACGGTGGCTGGGGGGAAACTCCCGCTACGTACGATCGACCCGAGTTGAGTGGCACAGGTACGGTTACTGCTTCACAAACGGCCTGGGCACTGCTGGGACTGATCTCCGCCGGAGAAGCGGGATCGGCAGCTGTCACCGATGGAATTGCGTACCTGATTCAGAGCCAGACCTCGGACGGAGAATGGCTGGAGCCAGAATTTACGGGCACAGGCTTTCCCCGGGTTTTCTATCTGCGATATGATTACTATCGAATCTATTTTCCATTACTGGCACTGGGGCGATATCGACAGGCGATCAATCCCCAGACACATTTCAGCTCAGGTCCGATGTCATGAGCCCTATTCCCGGAAGACTTGGCTCGTTAACCGCACGTGATGTGATGTCGAGTGACGTGCTGGTGCTGCGGGATTCTCAGCCTATTACGGAAGCCGTGCAGCTTCTCAAATCCCGTCGACATTCGGGAGCTCCGGTGACCGACTCCCGCGGTCGGCTGGTGGGAACGTTTTCCCTGCGGAATTTAACGGGTGTCAAACCTTCTTCCGGAACCACCCCTGCAACGACTGCTTCAGAGATGGATTCCTCGGTTCTTTCGGAAGCAGCTTTCGAAAAGCTGGTCAAATCATCCATGAAGGATGAACGAGTTTGTGAAAGAATGACCGAAAACGCACCGTCAGTCTCGGAAAGTGCCAGCCTGATTGACGTGGCCCGCCTGATGTATGACTTTCACACACACCGGATTCCCGTGACAAATGTCGGGGGAGAGCTGACGGGCATCATCACGACCATGGATGTGATGGCCGCACTGGTTCATACGGCTGACGAAATGTCTTCCCGCCACGACTGATTTTCCGTTCTGTGAGGAACTTCCCCCGTTGGGCGGGGTTGAAAGAGTCAGGGAGAAAATCCGCGCCTGGTTCTCCCAATCGAGTGGACCAGGCGGCATAATCAGTAAAACAATCTTAAAGTGCGCCATTTCTCCAGTTGTTCGGGGCTGCATCACAGCAAATTGGTGAGAAGTCCGATAGGAAATTGGAGAGATTGCAACCAGGCCGGCGTGGAGCTGCCAGTCTGTTCAGGTTTTCGTAAGAAACCACATCTGCATCCGCGACCAGTTTGTACTGTGCAGGAATGGAGTACATCTGGGACAGGGAATTATTTCCAGGACAACCGACATGAAATGGGACCTGCCTCAGGCCGCCAGCATTCTGATCTTTGGAATCCTGATCTGCCAGCCAGCTGGATTCGTTCAGGCACAACCTGCCCCTCCGCCTGCGGAGTCGCTCGACGATCTGTTTGATCTGCTGGATAACAATAAGCCAGCTCCCCCCGCCCAGCCGGGAACCGTGCCAGTGCCGGCAGGGAGTTCGACTTCACCTGACACTCCAGCACCTGCATCCACAACGCAAGCCGCCCCGGCTCCTGCAACTCCACCTGCTTCCGTGGTTGCTCCGCCGGTTATGGATCCGGGACTGCCCCCCAGAGATGTTCCCGCTGGGAAACTGCAGTTCAATTTCCGATTTGCTGCCTGGGATGATGTGCTGCGGGAACTGGCGTCACTGTCTGGGCTCACACTCGATATGCAATCGACTCCACCGGGATCATTTTCCTACTTCGATAAAGAACCCAAAACACCGGTTGAAGCTCTCGATATTCTCAATGGTTACCTGATCCAGCGTGGTTATCTGCTGGTTCGTCGCGACAATTTTCTGATTGTGGCCAAGATTGAAAACGGGATTCCAGCCAATCTGATTCCGACAATTGATCTGGAAGACCTGCAGACCCGGGGAGCCAACGAACTGGTCCGCGTTGTGTTTGATCTTGACACCGCCCGGGCTGAGGATCTGGTTGAAGATGTGCGGAGTCAACTGGGGCCTCAGGGAGATGTGGTGGCGATGGGCGCGACCAACCGACTGGTGGTTTCCGGACTGGCACTGAATGTTCGCCGGGTGGACAAGCTGTTGAATGGAGTCCGTCTGGCCTCTGGTCCCAATGAACTCAACTTCCGTGCATTCCAGCTGAAATATATCCCTGCTGGCGATGCCGAACCAACCATTCGTGCTCTTTTGGGTGTGACGACGGGCTTTGATGAGGGTTCCTCACGTGGGTCATCCAGGGGGAGCAGTTCATCTGATCCCCGGGCTCAATTCATGCAGATGATGGCCGACAGAATGCGTGGTGGAGACAGTGGTGGACGTGGCGACTGGGGTGGCGGCGATCGAGGCCGTCCTCCTGAATCCGGCAGGTCATCCAGTTCTTCGACCACTTCCAGTGCCCGGATCACAGTGGATACTCGCACCAACAGTCTGCTGATTGCTGCAACTCTGGCTGATCTCAATATCGTCGAACAGGCGATTGAGCAGATCGACCTTCCAGCCAAAGATGGTTCCAATGCGTTCCAGCAGACCAGTGGCCCTGTGCTGAGAGTTTATGAGATTGAGGATGGGGAACTGGATGAGATTTCTGAAACACTGACACTGATGGTGCCCGGAGTGATGATCAATGTTGATGATCGGGCAGATGTGCTGCACGTGGTCGCTGATGAAGACAAGCAGCGGGAAGTCTCCGCACTGATCAGTACCATTACCGGCAAAGGAACTGGCAGTGAGATGAGCCTGGTCCCCCTGTTCAATCAGGATGCGGAGTGGGTTGCATTGTCGCTCACGAACCTGTTTGCCGCTGAAGCCAATCCTCCGATCATTCAATCGGATCTGTATGGAACCCACCTGATTGTCCGGGGGAGTTCTGATCAGTTACTCCAGGTCAAGTCCCTGATTCTGCAGTTGAGCGAATCCTCCAGGAATATCGGTCCGATTCCCGGGCTCAATTCTGGCCCGGTTCGTTATGTCCCGCTCGAGGGGATCAATGCTTCCGAGTTTCTGCCACTGCTGGAGCGGATGTGGAATTCCAGTGGTCGCAGTCCACTGCGAATCATTTCTCCGCAGGCTCCTGCGGCACCAGCCAATGAACAGCCAGCAGCCCCATCTGAAAAACCGGCTGAGGACAGTTCGGTTCAGCAGTCCTCCAGAAGTTCGATTTTTACCCGGTTTGTCGTTCTGCAAACCGAAGAAGATGAGCAACCAGAAACCATTCAGGAGGAAGCTACCCCAGAACAACCTGCTGCTGCCCGGGATGACCAGGGGATTTCGATTGCCGTCTTTGAAGACCAGCTGGTCATCAGTGGTGCAAATGAAGCGGACCTGAATGAGTTACAGAGCATGCTGGCCCGATTGCTGCAGCAATATGCCTCCCGCACCCAGTGGTCGATTTATTACCTGCGTGTTGCTGAAGCCAGTGCGACGGCTGATATGCTTCGCCAGCTGTTCCCGGACATCGAAGTTGCCAGTACCACTGTGACAACCTCTTCCCGATTTGGATCGAGTTCCTCATCGGCACCAGAAACAACCACGGTGGCAAACCCGGTGCGGATTGTTCCGGAAACAAGGAGTAATGCACTTTACATTACTGGCCCTCCAGAAAAGATTCGGGAAATCGAAAATGTATTACGCATTCTCGATAACAACGAGTTACCAGAATCGTATCGGGACCGGGTGGCCCGCAGTATTCCTGTGCAGTATGCGAGTGTGGAAGATGTTGCTGAGGTCCTGAAGGATGTCTTCGCGGATCGTCTGCCTCAACCAACTGGCGGTCGACGCGGTCCCAACGGAGAAGAAGTGGGTGGAGGCGTGAGTGCAGGGGAACTGACAATCGGAGTTGATTCCCAGACCAGTCAGATTATTGTCTCGGCCAACGAATCATTGTATCGGGAAGTGGAAGCCCTGGTGTTGTCCCTGGATGAATCGGCCCGGCTGGCACGGCGAACTGTGCGGGTTGTGAATCTCGAATACGCGAATGCTGCCGACGTGCAGTCGACACTCGGTACGCTGATTCCCAAAGTGAGCTTCTCCACCAGTTCCTCCGGCAATCGGGTTTCTTCCTCTCGGGGAGGCCCCTCCGGAGGAGAGAGTGGACGCTCGGATGATTCTTCCCGCCGTTCGGATGGATCAAGTGGATCCAGTAGCGATGATTCCCGTCGCCGGTTCTTCGAGGAAATGATGCGTCGACGATCCGAAGGGGGCGGAGATCGGGGTGGTTCACCGTTTGGTGGAGGAGGTCCACCCTTTGGCGGCGGAGGACCTCCCTTTGGTGGTGGATTCCGTGGACGATGATGCTGACTGTCTGAGTCGATCTGTAAGAATGAGCGCAGACCTTGACGACATCTGCTGCCAATGAGGTAAGTGATCAAGATGAACTCCCTGGATAGACTCCTGCAACGCAAGTTGACTGACGATCAATGGTCGGATGTGCTTGCGCGGGCGTCGGGAGATTCGAACGCACTTTCATCGACGGCGATTGAGCGTGGCTATCTGTCAGAAGATGAATGGCTGGATCTGGTTGCCGATGCCTACGCCCTTGATGTGGTCAACCTGCGGACGATCAATATCGACCGGGAACTGTTGAACCGCTTTTCCACCAAAATCATTTTCCGGCACGAAATTCTGCCTTTTGCACGGGAAAATGGTCACGTCAAAGTTGCAGTGGGGAAGCCCTCGGATCTGAATCTGCTGGATGAACTGAGCAGTCAAAGTGGTTTTTCGCTGGTGCCAACGCTGGCCCGTCCCAAGGAGATTGCGGAAAAGATCCGGGAACTGCTGGGAGTTGGTGGTGATACGATCAATGAACTGGTTCGGATCCAGGCGGATGATGATGAGGATTTTGATCCGCTGGCAGGGCTGGACCGGGAACAGGGGGAACTGGCTGAATCGGCTCAGGCTCCTTCGGTCATTCGGCTCGTCAATGAACTGTTGATGGAAGCAGTCGAACAGAAAGCGAGCGACGTCCACATTGAGCCGCATGAAACCGGCATCGTGATCCGGTTTCGTGTTGACGGGATGTTGCGCATTCAACCGGTTCCGCCCGAAATCAATCGGTTTGCTGCGTCGATTGTCACCCGCATGAAAATCATGTCCCGGCTCAATATTGCCGAGAAGAGACTGCCTCAGGACGGTCGGATCAAGATGCGGGTGGCGGGTCGGGAAATCGATGTTCGCGTTTCGATCATCCCCATGATTTACGGGGAAGGGATTGTTCTGCGTCTGCTCGATAAAGATCGAATGGTTTTCGATCTGGAGCACGTCGGCATGCCGGCCGATATCCGGAAGCCGTTCAGCCAGCTGATCCGTTTGCCTCACGGCATTGTGCTGGTCACCGGGCCAACCGGGAGTGGAAAATCGACCACACTTTACAGTGCCTTGAATGAAATCAAGTCAGCCGAAACCAAAATCATTACGGTTGAAGATCCCGTTGAATATCACTCCTCCGGGATCAGCCAGATTCAGGTGCACTCGAAAATCGGTCTGACATTTGCGGCTGGCCTCCGCAGTATTCTCCGTCACGACCCGGACGTCATTCTGATCGGTGAAATTCGAGACGGGGAAACCGCGATCTCAGCCATTCAGGCCTCACTCACCGGGCACCTGGTTTTCAGCACGCTGCATACGAATGATGCCCCAGGCGCGATGACCCGTCTGATTGATATGGGAGTTGAACCTTACCTGGTGGCCAGCACTGTGGAAGGAGTCCTGGCTCAACGGCTGATCCGTCGTTTGTGCAAACACTGTAAGGCAGTTGAACAACCGCACCTGGAAGAGCTTCCTCCCGACTTCCGGGAAAACCACACTGGAACCGTTTATAAAGCAGTCGGTTGCCGGGAGTGTTCCGAGATTGGATATGCTGGTCGAATCGGGATTTTCGAACTGCTGCAGAATGATACCGAGATCCGCGAGATGACAGTCAACAGGGCGTCAACAGCAGATCTCCGCCGTCATGCGATTGCGACCGGCATGACCACGCTCCGTCAGTGCGGCTGGCGTTATGTGATTGAGGGTGGGACGAGCATAGAAGAAGTTGTCCGCGTTACTAAAGGTGATATCGGCTGAGAACTTCGCTGCTGACTGGAAGTTCACCACCTGCGACGTTTCTGCCCAAAAACCGTTTGGATCAGGCAGGCAGACTGTCTAGAATCGGGAAAAACAGAGACGAAAATCCGCTCACTTTTTCCCAAGGTCAAGCAATGATTCAACTTACACCCAGTGATCAGTGTCCTTACATGAACACCGCTGTCGGTGAGAAATACGATGTGATCGTGATTGGTGGAGGTCCTGCCGGAGCCACCATTTCCGCACTGCTGGCGGATGCCGGGAAATCTGTTCTGCTGCTGGAACGTGGACTCACTCCCCGTTTTCACGTAGGGGAATCGCTGCTGCCGAAATGCTATCCCACCCTGAAAAGACTGGGACTGCTGGACAGGATGAAAGCTTCAGCCTACCCCAAGAAGTTCAGTGTCCAGTTCGTGACAGACATGGGAAAGGTGACACAACCGTTTTATTTCGACGAATACATTCCGCACGAATCTTCCCAGACCTGGCAGGTGGAGCGTGGAGATTTCGATCAGATGCTGATGGCCAGGGCAGCCGAACTGGGAGCGACCCTCCGCTCGAATGCCCATGTGATGGATATCCTGTTTGAGGGAGACCGTGCGACCGGAGTGAAGGTAAAGCTGAAGTCAGCTTCCGGGGCCGATGAGGTCAAGCAGATTTCCTCAAAGGTTGTGGTGGATGCCTCCGGGCAATCGGCGATGATTGCCAACCGTCTGGGAGTCAAAAAATCAGATCCCCGCCTGCAGAAAGGAACTGTCTGGGGTTACTTCGAAAATGCGCTGCGGGATCCCGGCAGGGATGAGGGAGCGACCATCATCATGCAGACTCCGGGGAAAAAATCCTGGTTCTGGTATATCCCTCTTTCCAACAACATTGTGAGTGTGGGTTGTACTGGCAGCATGCGTTACATGTTTGGCGATTCGAACCTCTCCGCTCCTGAGGTTTTCGCGAGAGAGCTCGCGAAGTGTGAAGAGATGCAACGCCGTCTGGAGCCAGCAACTCAGTTTGGCGATTTCAAATCGACCCGGGACTTTTCGTATCGTTCCGGCAAAACGGCTGGTGATGGCTGGGTCCTGATTGGAGATGCCTTCGGGTTTATCGATCCGGTTTATTCATCAGGTGTGCTCCTGGCCATGGCCTCTGCGGAAATGGCAACGGATGCCATCCTGGATGGCTTTTCCACTGGAGATCTTTCCGGAAAGCAGCTCGGCCGCTGGAATGAGAGTTATGCTGCAGGGCTGGAGAACTTCAAGAAACTGGTTTATGCCTTCTACACTCCGGGATTCAGCTTCGGCGAATTCTTCATGAAGTATCCCGATTACCGCAACCACATGACCGACATCCTGATGGGAGACGTGTTCAAGCCAGGTGTGGATGAGATCTTCGCAAAGATGGGGGAAGTGATTCCTCCTTCCGATCTCGAACCGGAACCGGAAATGGCTGAGATGTAGGGAGAGTTGCAGGTTCCTGCGGAACGATGCCCGCTTTGAACTGCGCAGTGGATTGACCCTGTGTTGTGGCTCAGAGATACTGAAACGAACCCTTCAATATTTCTGCTCCCCAACCAGAATTAACTCCACATGATTCTGCGAAACTGCATCGGCCGGGCACAGTCCAACATTCCCAGGCGATACTCTGACCTGATGATTGCTCTGTTCCTTCTATTGGTGGGAACCTATGGATCCGCTGTTGAGTCTGCAGAATTCGAGGAAGCCCAGGTTCACAAAAACCGGCCCAACATTGTGCTGATCCTTGCCGATGATCTGGGAGTGGAAGGGTTGAGCTGTTACGGCGGGACCAGCTATCACACTCCGCGGCTTGATCGGATGGCGGCGGAAGGAATGCGATTTACGCAGGCGTATGCTCAACCGCTGTGTACCAACACTCGCATCCAGTTGATGACCGGGCAGTACAATCATCGGAACTGGGTCGCATTTGGAATTCTCGATCCCCGCCTGAAAACATTCGGGCATCTCCTGCAGAATGCAGGCTATCGCACCTGCATGGCGGGGAAGTGGCAGCTGACCAGTTACGATCCCCCGGATTACCCGGGAGCGGAGTTGCGTCGCGGCAAGGGAATGCGGATCGAAAAGGCTGGTTTTGACCAGTATTCCGTCTGGCATGCCGAACATACTGAGGATAAAGGACCGCGGTATGCAGATCCGGTTATCTACCAGAACGGTGAGTTTCGTCAGGATACCGGCGGCAAGTACGGCGAGGATCTGTGGGTGGAGTTCATCTCGGATTTTCTTGGTGAACAGCGGAAACGGTCCGAACCGTTTTTTGTTTACTACTCAATGACGTTGCCTCACTGGCCGTTTGTGCCCACTCCGAAAAGCCGCGAATGGGGAATTGAAGAAGAGATGCATCCGCCTCTCGGGACGACGGGTGGCAATGTGAAATTCTTTCCTGATATGGTGACCTATCTGGATGAAAAAGTGGGACAGGTTCTGGATGCGATTGAGAAAAACGGCTTTGCGGACAATACCCTGATTTTGTTTTACAGCGACAATGGAACCGATCGCCGCGTGATTTCCAAAACCATGTTTGGAGTTGTCGAGGGAGGAAAAGGGCTGACAACACGAGCAGGAACGCACGTGCCGCTGATCGCCCGCTGGCCGGGTGTGATTCCGGTTGGGCTGAACCAGAATCTGGTCGACTCAACCGATTTTCTGCCAACATTACTGGAGTTTGCTCAGGCTCCAGTTCCGACTGAATTGAGGCTGGACGGGATCAGTTTTGCGGCTCAGCTGCGAAATCTGCCAGCGACCCCTCGTGAATGGGTTTTCTGCCATTTTGATCCCCAGCCGGGCTGGGATAAGGAAAAATTTGCTCGCCAGCGGTTTGTGCAGGATACGAGCTATAAATTGTATGAGACGGGATTGCTCTACCAGATTGAGCAGGATCCGCTGGAACAGATGCCTCTGCCGGAATCTGCCGATACGAGTAAGGTGCGTCAGCGACTGCAGGAGGTGCTGGATCAGGTTGGGGGAAACGGAGTTCAGTGAAGCCAGGCAGGTATTCCAGGGGATCTGGATCTGAATACTGGCCAAATTACCGGGCTGCTGTGGCGAATTGTCGCAGTTTTCTCTGGTTCTTCTTTCCCAACCGGACAGGGGTCGATAGATTTTTCTGTTTGCAAACCAGTGCCGTGATTCCCATGCGGCGTATTCATTTGTTAACCACTCAAGTTACGGATCAAAATGTCGGACAATCATCACGACGATCATCATGGTTTTGCCCATGTCATGTCCCCCGCCATTCTGCTGGCTGTTTTTGGTGGTCTGATTGTACTCACAATCGTGACTGTTCTGTTGGCCGGTCAGGAAGCTCTCAAGGGCTTTGATATTATCGTGGCGCTGAGCATTGCGACCGTGAAGGCAGCACTGGTGGTGCTGTTCTTCATGCACATGATTCACGACAAGCCACTCAACGCGATCTTCTTCATGTTCTCATTTGTGTTCGTGGCCCTGTTTCTGGTCTTTGCCCTGTCAGATACCGGGCAGTATCAGAAGAGCATCCAGAACTATGTGAGTGTAAATGAGGTTGCCAAAGATGAAGACAGTCTGATGTCCTCCGCTCCTCCGGGAGAACGGATGTTTGTTTCGGTTTGTGCATCCTGTCACCAGGTGGATCAGGATAAAAACGCTCCCTCTCTGCAGGAGATTTACAAACTGCATCAGGGAAAGCCAGAGCAGATTGTGGCCTGGGCAATGGATCCCAAATACAAACGCAAGGATAAGTACCCTCGACCTATGCCATCAATGGCCTATCTGGGTAAGTACCAGCTGAATAAGATTGCTGAATTCATGCTGAAAGTTGGCAGTGGGGAAGTCCAACTTGTCATTGATGATTCCAAGTGGATTCGCAAGCTCGATAAGCAGACCGTGATCGAAACGGCCATGGCTGAACCGGGGAATGCTCAGGCCGGGCAGTCCCTGTTCACGACGCAAACCTGTATTTCCTGCCACATTTCCAAGGATGGTGCCCGACCGGTTGGTCCACTGCTGACCAAGGTGAGCGAGCGTCTCAAGAAGGAAGATCTGATCGAATCAATTCTCGATCCTTCCGCGAAAATTGCCAAAGGTTATGAAACAGTTTCAATCATCACGGTGGACGGAAAAGTGGAAACCGGAATGATTATTAAAAAGGATGAGGCTGCCGGAACGATTGAACTGAGGCGGGTTGATGGCACCTTTGTGACGTTGAACGAAGAAGAAGACATTGATGACATGTATGAGCAGAAACAGTCTCAAATGCCTGCCGGTGTGGTGGATAACATCACTCCGAATCAACTGGCGGATCTGATTGCCTATCTGCAATCACTGTAACCGATCCAGACCATTGACAGATTCGAAAGAGCTGGGCAGTTGCTGACTGCTCAGCTCTTTTGCTTACCGCTGCGGTTGCATTGAGCGTCAAAATGACCAAGATAGAATCAGTTCTGCAGTTGTTGAACAAGAAACATACGGAATGATCCAGCGGATCGTGTTCAGGAGTAAGTCTCATGTCGGATCAGATTCATCGTTGCACTCGTCAGATGTTTCCTGCTGTCCTGTTCTGTCTCGCAATGGTGATCGGGGCAGTGCATTGTTCTATGCAGCCGGTGTTGGCACAGCCCGCTGAGACTGAAGAAGCAAAAGAAAAGGCTGGGCCGATTCGCGGCAAGCTGATCAGTCTGGAACAGAAAGGACGCAATTACGTCCTGAAAATGACCACGGAAGCTGGCGAGGAAGTCGAACATCTGCTGACCTCCCGCACACCGGTGGAAATTACAGCTGATGGTGATGCCAGCATGATTCAGAATGATCTGTACGTGAAAGCCATTGTGAACCGTCCCAACGAGATGGTGGTGATGGGAAGTTCGTTTGATCTTTATCCCACGATGAAAGGTCGGAAACCAGCCGGTAAAATTGTCAAAGCTCCTCCGAGACCTGGGCAGAGTGTGAATGATTTTATTGTGACCGGAGTGATTGCCGGGCGTGAACCGGATGGAGAGTATCCGGATTATGAAGCGATCACGATTCAGGTTTCCGGGAAATCAACTGCCCGGGTTCTGATTAAAGGGGGAGTCAAAACGACACTCCAGTTGAACGATCCGAAGTTTGCGGAGCCGGACAGTACTGTGATTTTACATGGTACCCCCTTGCCACGTGATCGCTTCAACATTACGGGCGTGGAAATCAAGGTCAACAAGAAGTTCACACTGGAAGAACTGATGAGCGCCGAGTGATTTTCAGTGTGCTGGTTTTTCCCCTGCATCACGAGGCTCGTGCATGCGGAACGTCAGCAGGGCAGCGGAAAATACAATCAGGGAAATGGCAGTAAAGACCAGCGTGGTATTCCAGTCCACCAGCCAGCCCACGACCGGAGAGAAAAACAGCGGCAACGCCATGCAGATGTTCAAAGTGCTGAAGTAATGAGGATGATGTTCCTCTTCGACCAGTTCCAGTACATAGTTGAACATCGTCTTAATGGTGACGGGAGTCAGGCCCAGCAGCCAGAATGTGAACGCATACCAGCCTCGTGTTTCGGGTGTAAGGCTGTAAGCCAGTGACAAGGCAATGACAGGGACCATTGCCAGGGCAAACATTTCGCAGCGGATCACGATCCGATAACCGTATCGATCGCCACAATAACCAGCCAGCCAGCTGAAGATGCCCACAGAGAGATTCTGGACGATGACCCAGATCATCAGGTCCGCTGCCCCCGCTCCCAGGCGAGTCCGCCCCAGCCATTGATAGTGCGGAAACAGGAGGAGCGTGGAGATGAAGAGTGCGGCAACAAAGGCAACTCGCTGCAAAGTCTGATCGGTTTTGAGTGTGCGGGCGACATTCTGAAACAATCGCAGTGGATGCGACTCGGAATTGCCGGGCTCATCGGGAGGTTCGTGGACCAGGCTGATCAGCAAACCGGCACCCAGAAAACAGGCAGACGTAAAACCAAAAATCCACATGAATCCTCGACCGTCCGGAACCGCCAGCCAGCCAGTCAGAAAACACCAGGCTCCCACCATGGCCACAAGAGACCCTGCCATGCCGGCGATTGACATGAGTCTGCCACGGTGATGGGCCCGGATCAGCTTTCCCTGAACGGTGTTGAAACACATCTGATTCACACCCGTGGAAGCAAAAAACAGAGCGTAGATCATGAGGAATGCTGCCGGCAACCATTGCATCTCGACGGAACCCAGCTGGCTGCAGAAGGCCGCCAGTGCCCCGAACAGAGCACTCATCAGAAAACTGCTTTGCATCAGCAAGACAGTTTTTCGAGGGGCGTTTCGCAGTCGGGCGGAGAACAGAACTGGAGCCACGCTTTGACTGATCCGGTTCAGCACCGGAAGGCAGCCTCGGATCCAGCCGGCACCGGCAATCACATCCAGAAAGGCGGGCATGATGACGGTTTCGGTTTTGAAGATCCATGCCAGACGCAGCATCACATGATGCAACGAGAGCGAAAGCATGTTCCACCATTCCCAGGCGATCCGTTCGGACTGCTGCGGAGTTTCTGGAGCAGGGGGCTTCCCAAATGGCTCCTGTGTGGATTCGGATCCTGTTTCGTGGCTGTTCATTCCGTTAAGGTACTTGTCAGGCAAGAGTGACAACAGTGTGTTGAGCTGCCGAATTTCAGAAATCAGTCAACGTTCATCAGTTCCACTGTTTACGGCATCCGGATCTGTCCGAACAATCTCAATGAGCCAGATTTCGGAAGAGCAATAACAACGAGAGAGGTGTCCGATGCAGTTGACATTCCATGGCGCAGCAGGAGAAGTGACCGGCAGTCAGCATCTGCTGGAATCAGAAGGACGTCAGGTCCTGTTTGACTGTGGAATGTTTCAGGGGCATCGGGCAGAAGCTCGGCAGAAGAACGAGCAGTTCGCATACAATCCGCGTGACGTGGATGTCGTCATTCTTTCGCACGCTCATATTGACCATTGCGGCAATCTTCCCCGTCTGTACAAACTTGGTTTTCGCGGGCGGGTGTTCTGCACTCCGGCCACTGCCGATATCGCGGAAATCATGCTGACCGATTCGGCCAAGATTCAGTCAGAAGATCGTGGGTTTCTGGCCCGGCATCTCAAGAAAGGGCATCCTCCCATTGAGCCGCTCTATACCCAGGATGATGTCAATGGACTGATGGAACTGTTTGAGCCGCTCGAAATGAAAGTCTGGCATGAAATCACGAAGGAATTTCGGATTCGCTTTTTGAACGCCGGGCATATTCTGGGTTCGGCGATTACGGAAGTGGATCTGGAGGAGAAAGGGGAGTGGAAACGGATCGTATTCAGCGGTGATCTGGGACGTCGTGATTTACCTTTGCTGCCTGATCCGGAACCGATTGATCGTTGTGATGTCCTGATTTGCGAATCGACTTACGGGAATCGGGTTCATCCTCCCGCTGCAGACATCAAGCGGGAGTTGCTGCGAATTCTGAAAGAGGCACTGACAGTGGGAGGACGCGTGATTGTGCCCGCCTTTGCGTTGGGGAGAACCCAGCAGCTGGCTTATTTTCTGAATGACCTGTTCAACTCAGATGAGTTGCCGCCGATTCCGGTTTACATCGACAGTCCCCTCTCTAGCCGTTTGACGGGTGTTTATCGCAAGCACCTCGATACGATGGACCGGGATGTGCAGGATGTGTTACGGGATGATCCGGATCCATTCGGTTTTCCCTGGATGCATTATGTGGCCAATTCTGCTGAGAGCAAAGCGTTGAATGACCGGGAAGGAACGATGATGATCATCGCTTCTTCTGGAATGTGCGAGAGCGGACGGGTGGTGCATCATCTGGCCCATTCGATCAGTGATCCGGCCAATACTGTGGCGATGATCGGGTTTCAGGCAGCTCATACGGCAGGCCGGAGAATTGCGGAGCGTCAGAAGTTTATTCGACTGTTTGACAAGGATTTCCGGCTCAAGGCCCATGTCGAAAAACTGGAGGGCCTCTCCGCTCATGCCGATGTCAATGACTTCAAATGGTGGTATGAGCAGGTGAATCAGCGAGGAGGAATCGGCAAGGCCTTTCTGGTGCATGGCGAACCGGAAAGCTCCGCTGCACTGGCAGAAATATTGAAGGAATACACCGACGAGCCACCGATCGTTCCGGAGCGTGGCCAGAGTTTCGAACTGTAAATGGGGTGCATTCGCCTGAAGCCGGGGGCTTCCGCGTTGCGGAGCGCCCCCGCCACCCGTCGTTTCACGCCCATCCGCTTCGCTCCTGAGCGTGCCACATACGCGGAGTGAGCAGGTTTGAGTAGCGATAACAATCCGGAGAGGCAGCTTGTTCAGCTCAAACGATTATCGCCATTGAGCCGACCATTGTGAGGTTTCGTAGCCACTGCGAATTCGCCATTCGCGGAGGACGGCCAGCAGTTCTCGCTTCTGATCCAGATGAGCGGGGTCATCCCACAGATTGTTGACCTCCTTCGGATCGTTTTGAAGGTTGAACAACTGCCCCCAAGGTTCATCGAGGAAATGAACCAGCTTCCAGTCTTTGCTGCGGACCATGGTCATGAATTGAGTGTCAGTGAGGATGCCATCCTGAGCCTGCTCGGCGAAGACGTAATCTCGAGGAGTCCAGTCCTTCCCCTTAATGGCAGGCAGGATGGAGCGGGCTTCGAGTCCGGTGGGGACCTCCGCTCCAGCAAGTTCGAGAATGGCCGGGCCGATATCCATCTGCTGACAAAGTCCCTCGATCTTTTTGCCAGCCGGGATTTTGCCAGGAGCCCAGACCACGAGCGGCATGCGTGTAATGGTATCGTACATGGTCCACTTCTGGCTGTGACCATGATCGGTCAGGCAATCCCCATGATCCGAAGTGAAGATGACAATTGAGTTCTCCAGATAACCCTTGTCATCGAGTGTCTGCAGGATCTTCCCGATCTTTTCGTCAATCATTGTCACATTGGCCAGGTAGTAGGCCCGCTGGCGATGACGTTGTTCGTGGGTCGGATTCAGTTCCAGAACAACTGAATCGTGGTCGACTTCCTGATTGTGAATCCGCAGTCCCTTGAGCGGCTCAGGCTGATTGTCGAGTTCAGCCTGGGTGACCTCCAGCAGTGGCAGATTCTTCTTCAGATAGGA
>JAGQQT010000600.1 GCA_020426065.1 Planctomycetaceae bacterium
CGATAGATCCGACCTTTCTGCAACCCATCCCAGCCGTTGACCCAGTCGCTGATATACATTCGACCGTCGTATCCGAAATCCACATCAGTGGCCAGAATACTCCAGAGGTATTCGTGGGAGTCATCCAGTTCAAAGCCCGCACCACGTGGTTTGTTGGTAAAGGAACGAATCCCACTGTTGGCCGGCTGACCACGGAAATCGGCCATGAAAAAGTGATTGCGATATCGCTCCGGCAGTCCAACTCCGTAATAGCTCGTCAAACCGGAAGGGCCATCTCCCAGATTGGCAATGGGTGGCAGCGAATAGGCGGGTTGAACTTCTGTTGTCTTTTCATCCGCCTGAAACGGATACCACATTCGCTCCCGATTCCAGGGGCCACGATCGGAAAGATACTGGTAATACATCCGCCAGCCAGTATCCGATCCTTCGGCCACGTAAACCCAGCGGGCCTGATCGCCACTGTCGGAATTGTTATCCCCGGTAAACAGTCGGCCCCAGTCATCAAAAGCCAGTTCCTGTGGGTTTCTTAATCCGTAAGCGAACACTTCCAGATTCGAACCATCCCGCTCGCAGCGGAAGACCGCTCCAGTATCAGGCCGCTTCAGAACTTTTCCTTCGGCTGTCAAGACGTTGTAGCCACGGTCTCCAAGGCTGAAATAAATCCGGCCATCAGGTCCCAGCGACAAACCATGCATGTCATGTCCGCGGAACGCAAACCGGACACCAAATCCATCTGCCAGGATTTTCCGGCTCTCCGCTCGACCATCCCCATCCTGATCCTGCAACAGCCACAAGCGGGGGATGCAGGTGTAGTAGACATTGCCATCGAAGATGAGAACCCCTGCTCCGGTTCCCGCCGTCAGATCATTGAAGCCATCGGCAAACACATGACTGGTTTCATACTTCCCATCCTGATTCGTGTCCTCAAGCAGGCGAAGTCGATCGTGCTCTGCGGTCCAGGGCTGCAGCTGATCTGGATAATGTTTCAACATGTATTGCCGACGATCGTGAACGGTTTCCGCTTTCAGATCATCCATCAGCCAGTTCATGTGTCCGCGATTGTCTTCCACTCCCTTTTTCTGACGAAAGGTTTCGCAAACATAAATCCGGCCCTGCTCATCAAATGCGAAAGCCACCGGATTCGCCAGATCCGGTTCGGCAGCCACAAGCTCAATTGTGGTTTCCGGAGCCGCCCGAAAGCTGCCGATGGCCTGAGCTCCCTCATTGGAAGCCGGCTCGATTTGGGGCGTGTAAGGCTCGGCTGCCCAGCCGGTTTGACAAACCAGACAAAGGGCCATCAGCCCCAGACAGGAACGGAGAATCATTGTCATCACTTATACGTCTTTCATCAGCGGAAATCAGCAGGCGGAAAAGTTCTCACCCGGAATATTCAGTTAATTGTTCGATTCAGAAGGTTTGGGTAACCAGTCTGGCTTCCCGGTGGCGTTCAGTTTCCTGCGATAAACCTTGTCCTGACAGGTGGCATACAACAGGTTGAATTCCGGCCCTCCGAAGACAACGTTCGAGAGAAAAGCGGGCTGCGGTTTGGCAATCACACCGGATTGCCGTCCCAGGGGATCAAAAAACTGCACGCCCACTTCCGAGGCCAGATACAGCCGCCCCTGATCGTCGAAGGTCATCCCGTCAGATTTTGGTTTTTCTTCCGGCGAAGGCAACTGAACAACTCCATAATAAGAAGAACGGCTGGTCAGCATCCCACCCGCTTCGGCACGGAATGTCCACAACCAGGGTTGATCCCTTTCGGTTGTCACCAGGGTTCCACCATCAGCGGAGAGGACGATTCCATTCGGATTCAATCCCGTTGCAACCTGACGGACATAACCCGAAGGGGCGACATATTCCAGGCGACTCTCTTTGGGATTGGTGAAATACACCCCGCCCCAGCGATCCACCACCAGATCATTCACGTTCACCTCTTCCGCCAGCACTTCCGGCTGTGGATTCAGCTGGCCGTCAGACTGCCTGCGATAGACAACAATCTTGCGGCCACCATTCCGGCAGGCATACAGATCACCTCCCGGACCAAAGTACAAACCACTGGTCCGTTCCGCCTGATCATCAAAGACTGTGACCTGTCCATCCAGGGCAATCACATGTATTTTGTCGGCAGGCACATCCGTGAAGTAGACCGTTCCCGACGCATCAGCGGCTGGACCCTCCGTAAACCCATACCCTGCACTCACCAGTTCCCAATCCTCTCCGGGAATCAAAATCTGAGAGAGAGGAATATCCTGAGCGAAACTTTCCGGCAGACCCCAAGTGGCCATTGCCAACAGCAGGAATAGAAACTGTTTCATGAACTTTCACCAAATCGAGTGTGTGAGGGAAGTGGGTTCCAAAAGGATACGCAATTCCTGCTGCCTGAGACAACGAACTGCAGGTGGACCAGTAATTCGCGATCCAGGTGACCTGCTGTTTTCACCCACCTTGCTGCTGATTTTGGAAAAATTTTTCCACTCTGACGGGTGGCCCCGAAAGATTCTTTCGGGGCGGCAAAGCCGTGCGCAGTTGCTCTTAACTGTAAGCAAACATCTCTCAGAGCGCTGCCTGTCGACTTCGTCGACCCCGATAGCAGAGCTATCGGGGCTACCTTTTACAATCAAAACAACACATTTTGTTACATGAGCAATGTTTCGTAGATAACAATCCCCTCCGGGAGCGTGGCACACTGAGGAGCACAGCGGATGGGCGTGATCAATTAGAACTGGTAACTCGTTTAATGA
>JAGQQT010000601.1 GCA_020426065.1 Planctomycetaceae bacterium
CTTCGATGATGCGAGTGGTATTCCCCTCTGGATCGACGTAATAGACAGCCATCATCGGTTGAGGGAGTTCTTTGTCCGGTCCGTAGTAGGGATCGGTGAAATACATCCCGCCCTGCTGATCAATCGTCAGGTCGTTGGGGCCATTCAGTCGATTGCCATCAAAAGTGTCCACGAGAGCTCCGGTCTGTCTCCCTTCACTGTTGAAAGTGATGACATGTCCATCGCCCATCTGGCAGGCGTAAATCGTGCCCCGCTGATCAGCCATCAGGCCGTTGCAGCGTCCCACAGGAGTGGCAAATTCCGAAATCTGACTCCCATCCCACTTCATGATCCGATCGTTGGGGATGTCCGTAAACAGCAGAAAACCATCCGGATGCCAGGCAGGGCCTTCCGTAAATTTGAAGCCTTCAGCCAGTTTGCTGACCGAATTTCCCGCAGGCAGGATTTCATCCCATTCGGTGGCCAAAGCAATTCCCTGGCAGGCCAGAATGGCCAGACTGCACAGGACCAGTCGATTCAGAATCATGAACGTATTTCCTCGGCACTCTCTCATAGTCGCCCCCTGGTTGAATACAATGGATTTTGAGCGATGTTCCGCTGAGGTTTCTCAAATGGAACCGGCATCCCGTCTTGAAGACTTGCCATTTGGCAGCTTTGACGGAGAATGTGGCGGACGCGTCTTCATGATTGTTGACGAAGCGTCGCAGATTTTCAATCCGCTCGCCGGATGTTGCCTGGCGAGTTCCCAACGGACATGTGTGCGTGGCTGATTCCTCTACTACTCATCTTTCCCCACAGACTGCGCAAGCATTACGGGATTGGACCGATCAGTTTCTGGACCCGCGGGGCGGGAATCAGCCTGAAGTTGCTCAGCTGCTCCGGCAGGTGGTTGATCTGCTGATTGAGGAACTCTCGCGAGCAGCCAGCACACCACCCGTTCCCCTGGAATGGGACGAAATTCCCTCCAATCTGCTGGTTCCCGCAGGAGCGGTGAGTTCTGAAGAGATCCTGAAGGCCTGCCGGTCGCTGGTGCGTGGTTCGATGAATCCTGCCCACCCCCGCTATTTAGGACACATGGATCCACTTCCTTCGACCGGATCGGTGATTGGTTCGCTGCTGATGGCAGCCGTCAACAACAACATGTTGAGCCGGGAAATGTCTCCGATTTTTTCGGAACTCGAACAGCGGCTCTCGCGTGAAATGGCCGGGATGTTTGGACTCCCCGAAACGGCGTGCGGAATGATGCAGAGCGGTGGTACGCTGTGCAACATTCAGGCTCTGGCCGTCGCCCGCAATCATCAGTTTCGCGAGCAGGGAATTGCCCGGCACGGAATCCAGTCCATGTTCGGCCAACCGGTCATCCTGGCTTCTGATCTCTGTCATACATCCATTCAAAAGGCGGCCATGCTGCTGGGGCTCGGTTCGGATGCGGTCATTCCCATCCCCACAGATGAACATTGCCGGTTGAGCCCGAATCATCTGCGAAGAGCCATTTTCGAATGCCGTCTCAAACAGCAACTCCCTTTTGCTGTCGTGGGAACACTGGGCACTACGGTGACTGGCAGTATTGATCCTCTTCCCGAACTGGCCACCATCTGCGAGCAGGAAGATCTCTGGTTTCATGTTGATGCCAGTTATGGCGGAGCGGTCATTTTCAGCGATAAGTACCGCCATCTTCGTCAGGGTTGCGAACAGGCTGATTCGATCACCTTCAATCCACAAAAATGGTGTTATGTCACCAAAGCCTGTGCCATGGTCTTTTTCCGGGACGAGTCCGTGCTGGATCATGCCTTCCGGATCCCCGCCCCTTACATGAGTCTGAACGAGGAATCGGGCAGCACGAATCTGGGAGAGTGGGGCGTGCAGGGGACCAGAGCGCCCGATGTGGCGAAATGGTGGCTCACACTTCTACAATTCGGGCAGAGTGGACTGGGGGCACTGGTCGATCAGACACTCCAGTTGACTCAGGAATTTGTGGTCCGGCTTGCAGAGCGACCTTACCTCGAACTGGCCACCAGACCTGATCTGAATATCCTCTGTTTCCGGGATCTGCGAAATTCAGAACGGCCCGATGAATACAATGCCGCTCTCCAGCGGCAATTGCTGGAAGAGCATCAGACTTTCTTCTCGCTGCCGTGGTTCCGGAAATCTCGCTGGCTCAAAGCGGTCCTGCTCAATCCCTACACAACAACGACCGACCTGGATTCCATCTTCGAATTCATCGACCGGTTCCAGCACAAGTAAGCATCGCGGAACACCTCACCACTCAACCGCAGTTGCCAGCAACATCGACTGGCAACTGCAGCAAGTTCATGGTCAGGGAGTCAGCTTTTCTTCAGCCAGTAGTTTTCCGGCTTCTTTACGGGCCTTTTCCAGAACTTCAGTCAACGAAACGGTCGAGCCGTTATCACGTTTCGAGACATCGGCTGCTTCCATGAAGGCATAGATTTCAAGTGTCTCAGTGGGATTGACGGGCGCTTCACCGGTGCGGAAAAACTGGACAATCTGTTTGAGCAGCGGTTCATATCCGCTGAAGTTCCCCACCGCTCGAACTCCTTTACTGCCGTAAGCGGTTCCGCCATAACCTCCCACACCTTTTCCTTCTGGCGTGCGTCGTCCGCGGAAGGTTCCAATCCGACCATCTTCCCACACACCCACCACCAGTTCGCATTGCGGAGTGTGCAGTCGCGTAACGGTTTTGCAGCCGGGCCCCATCACAGTAAAGAGGGTTTCGACGCCATGA
>JAGQQT010000602.1 GCA_020426065.1 Planctomycetaceae bacterium
CTTCTGAAACGACGCACTCGACCCATTGCGCGGATCACACCACATCTGGCAGTCGGCCTCCTGAGGCTGTTCATAACTCGGTGAGAGCAGCGCGCAGTCATGCTTCTTCGCCAAGGCCTGCCAGTGCAGATCAAATGCACCCGTGAGGCCCGATTTGCACGAGCCTTCGCCACAACCATGCTGATGCACAATGACTCCGCGCAGCGACTTCACCCCCGGCGGAATCCACACCGTGTAGTTCACCGGAAAAATCAGCTCGCCCGGAGCAACCTTTGGCTTGGGTGCCTCATAGCGCACGCGATACCAAGGCGGGTCCGCGGGCGGAAACACATCATAAGGCGCGTTCTGCGCGAAAACCGAGACCGCGAGTGCAGGAAGGAGAAAAACGAGGTGACGCATGGACCTAGCGAAACGAGCGAAAAACGTGTCGCTTTGCATTCGATGCACGATTTCGCGAATGAGGACGCAGACGAAGGTTGGCATTCGGTCCTGGCTGCGTTTAGCTCTGCGCATGAGTTCCTCACCAACCACCGGCATCATCGGCATGGGCCTGATGGGTTCGGCTGTTTTGAAGATGACCGGAGCATCACGAGGTTGGGATATGGATGAGGCGCGGTGCGTGAATGCCGTCACGGCGGCAGACGTGTTTGATCATTGTGATGTTGTTTTCCTCTGCCTGCCGAACTCGAACATCGTTCGCGATGTGTTGCGCGACGCAAAGCTGCGTTCCGGACAGATCCTCGTCGACACGACCACAGGTGATCCGTCCGAAATGGCCGCGCTGGGTGCCGAGCTGGCGGCAAAAGGCGTGCATTACCTCGACGCAACCGTCTCCGGCAGCAGCGCACAGCTTTTGCAGCGGAACGTGCTCGTCATGGTCGGTGGTGATGCAGAGGTGTTTGAGCTATACCGTGATCTGCTGATGCGATTTGCCCGCGACGTCGTCCATGTCGGCCCCTGTGGCAGTGGCGCGAAGATGAAACTCGTCACCAACCTCGTTCTCGGGCTCAATCGTGCCGCATTGGCCGAGGGCATCGTGTTAGCGCAACAGCTTGAACTCGATCTGACGCAGACGCTCGACGTCATGCGTCGCAGTATGGCCTACTCGCGCATCATGGACACGAAGGGCGAGATGATGATCACGCAGGACTTCACGCCGCAGGCGAAGCTCTCGCAGCATCTCAAGGACGTGCGCCTCATGCTCGCTGCGAGCGGCATTCCACTGCCAATGAGCGAAACGCATCGCCAGCTTCTCGAAAAGGCCGAAGCGCTCGGCTATGGCGATGCGGACAACAGTGCGGTGATCAAAGCCATCCTCGAGTCATGAGCGCTTCGCAACGCTACCTCGTTCTGGCCGCTGCCTTCCTTGCCATCGTCTTCGATGGCGTCGAACTCGGCCTGATGCCGGTCGCATCGCTTTCCGTTTCCAAAAGCCTGCTTGGGCCTGCCTTCACGCCGGAACTCGGTGGTGAGTGGTTCGCACGTTTCACTGCTGCGCTGATGCTGGGCGCGGCGATTGGCGGCATCGCGCTCGGCAATCTGGGTGATCGCATCGGGCGCACGCGGGCGATGGGCGTTTGCGTTCTCGTTTACTCAGGGTTCGCGGCGATGGGCAGTTACGCGCAGGATCAATGGCAGATGCTGGCGTTGCGCTTTCTCGTCGGGCTCGGCGTCGGCGGTGTGTGGCCCAACGGCATCGCCTTGGTTTCCGAATGCTGGTCAGGCGCATCGAAACCTGTCGTTTCAGGCGTGATGATGGCCGGATTGAATGTCGGCATCCTGCTGCTTTCCCAAGTGGCACGCCACTGGTCGATCACGCCGGATTCATGGCGCTGGGTGTTTCAATTCGCCGGCGTGCCCGCGCTGCTCGGCGTGCTGGTGCTCGCCGCGCTCGGCTCGATCGCCGAGGTCATGCTGCTGCGGGGCCTGCTCGACCTGGGCGGTCACCTGCAGTCGCCGGAGCAGCGGGTCGTGGCGGTGGTCGCCATGGTGGGGCTGCTCGTGGCGCTCGCGCTGCTCGAGTGGCCCCGCGGCATGCTGGTCGAGTCGCTGGGTCGCCGCCTCGAGCTGAGGGTGAGGGTGGCGCTGCAGACCAAGGTGCCGCGGCTCCCCGATCGCTACTTCCGCAGCCGCCTGATCTCCGACATGGCCCAGCGCAGCCACTCGCTCGCCCTCGTCCCCCAGCTCCCCCGCATGCTCGTGGGTCTGGTGGGCTCCTGCTTCGGCCTGGCGGCGGTGGTCGGCGGCCTGGTGTGGATGGATCCCTCGAGCGCCGCGATCGCGATCGGGGCCGCGCTGCTCTCGGTGGTGGTGCCGCTGGTGTTCCTGCCGCTGCTGTCGGAGCGCGACTTCCGGGTGCGGACCCACCTGGGGGCCCTCGCGAGCGCCTACCTCGACGGCCTGCTCGGCATCACCGCGGTGCGAGCCCACGCGGCCGAGCGGGCGACGCGGCGAGAGCACGAGACCCTGCTGGTCGAGTGGCAGCGCGCGGCCCGAGCCCTGCTGACGGCCTCGGTGGGGATCGAGGCCGTGATGGCCCTGTTCGGCTTCGGGCTCGCGGCGGGCCTGGTCGGCAGCTACCTGATGGACGGCGGCGGGCTGGCGGGCACGCTGCTGGTCGCCTACTGGGCGCTGTCGATCCCCACCCAGGGCGAGCGGGTGGCCGCGGCCGCCCGCAGCTACCCCCAGGTACGCAGCGTGTTCATGCGCATCCTCGAGGTGCTCGGCGCTCC
>JAGQQT010000603.1 GCA_020426065.1 Planctomycetaceae bacterium
GAAAATTGAAAAACATCGCGTACCTCCAGTGGTCGCGAACAGATTGAGCTGAATTCATTCATAAGCCTAAGCGGATCGGGAGTGGGATTCCAGTCTCATCAACAAAGGACGATTCAATCTGTGCTTCGCGGGAGCTGGAAATTCAGGAAATCGATAATTTCGGTTCTGTGGATGTCGTTGTAATTCTTTTTGGAGTAATTGGTTACGGCTTTTAATGTCCCAGAAGACGATCTTGCGGTGTTTGCTGGGAATAATTTACAATTCTGCCATTCCTCTTGACGTCTTGGCTGCCGAAAGGACTCGTGCAGTGGATTTGATCCCCTATCCTCCCGACTGGTCTCGTGCTCACTCCCTCGAAATCGAACAGTACTGGCGACGATTCAGTCGGCAAACAGCTGTCCGTGGCTATGTGGTGGCCATCGGTGATGAGGATCAGCCCTGGCGATTCGTTGCCTTCGCTGGATTCTTTGCTCTGTTTCTGGTGACTTTACTGTTTCTGGAAACGGGTCGCGTGAACCGGAAAGTGATCCCGCTCAAAAAGACCGAACGTGTCGTTGCTCAACCGGTGAAGCTTGTATCTGTTCCGGTCGAGCCAGCAGGTCTCGATACTCGCATTCAGCTGGCTCCCAGAGTTGTGGAGAATTCCTACAAAGTCGAAGTTCAGCCAGTTTCTTATGAGGTTCCCGTAGTGCAGGAGCCGGAACCGTTTGAAGATCCTTTTGCGGTTTTTGCTCCCAAGCCGGATCAACCTCCTCATCCGGTCTTTGAACCACCCAGTGTCCCGGTTGCTCCAACTCCTTTCATGAGCCCCGCTCATCTGGAGCTGGCGGTGGAAACCACCGAGTTCATTCCTGATTTTGCTTATAGCGAACAGACAGTTAGACAGACGGAATTCAGTCACTACACCGCTCCGCTTTCCCATCTGTTTGCAGAAACCCGCTGGCATGCTCCCAGCAGTTTCGAGTCTCCATTTGTGTTCAACCAGCCCGCCACAGGCCGCTGGCTGGACCAGGCCCAGCTTCCCAACGTGACGGTCTCTTCCAAACTCCGCTCTGCAGAAACCAGTCCGGCAAATGCCCGGGATAATTCTTCCGTTCATCCGGATCTTCAAGTGACTAAACTCGTCCCGGCAACCAGTGCAGGGGATGAAGTACGTTATGAAATCGAAGTGACCAACAAAGGTGTGGAAACTTTGCCCGAGGTCATTTTGCGGGAACACGGAGTGGACCTGGATCAGCTGACAGGTGTCACTCCCACACCTTCACTCTCTGGTCGGGATTTGTGCTGGGTCATTCGGGAGTTCCATCCGGGAGAAACCAAGCGGTTTGAAATTCAGGTGCTGACACCTTCCGTTGCTTCTCTGCAGACTGAAACCTCGGTAGAGGTTGCCGAAACTCTGGCAACGGTTTCCCGCATCGAAGTTCCAGATGTGATTGTCTTCGTCACCGTCCCCGTAGAAGTCGGTCCCGAGGAATCGTTTGAAGCTCTGATCAAGATTCAGAACGACAGCCAGAAGCAGTTTGGGCCATCCGATCTGGAAATTCAGTTCGGGGAAGGCATTCGATATCAGGAACGCAAAAGCCTCGTGAAGCGAATTGATGTTCCCCTGCCTGGCAAGTCGATTGAATTCCCGCTCGCCCTGCGCAGTACCGCTAACGGGCAGGGGGTGATCGAGGCTAACCTGCTGCTGGAAAATGCGATCGTTGTGCCAGTGCGGGCGAATCTTGCCATTCTGACACCAGCAGATGAAGCGACGGAAAAAACGAAATCGATTGCTCGCAGACCGCCTCAGGAACTGGTTTCTTTTACCAGCCCCTGGAAGCGGAAATCTCCCTGATCCTTTGGGATTGCCCAACGCAATCAGAATCCCAGCACATCGTTCATGGTGTAAAGCCCTGGTTTCTGTCGAGCAAGGAATCGAGCGGCGTTGACGGCACCGAAGGCATAACTGTCTCGGGTATGTCCACGCACGTAGACTTCGAGAGTCTCGCCCATCATCCCGAAGATGATGCTGTGTTCGCCGACATTGTCTCCGGTACGCAGGGCATGGTAACCGATTTCGGTTTGCGGACGTTTGCCGGTCAAACCGTGTCGGCCATGCTGATGTTCGGTCTGGCCCATTTCCTCAGCGACGATTTCTCCAAACTTCAGAGCGGTGCCGCTCGGAGCATCTTCTTTGAATCGGTGGTGTCGTTCCACGATTTCCACATCGATCCCATCGGAATTGTCTTTCAGGGCATGAGCGGCTTCCCTGACCAGCTTCATGGCCAGATTCACGGCCGTGCTGGTGTTGGGAGCAATCAGCAGGGCTGTGTTCTGGCTAGCTGCCAGAACCTGCTCCCGCTGTTCGGGTTTCAGGCCGGTGGTGGCCACCAGTAGAGGAATCTGACGTTCGCCACAGACATCCGCAATCGTCAGGCAGGCTTCCGGAACCGAGAAGTCAATGATGACATCCGGAGCATCGAAGAGAGCTGTTGTGGAAGTGATTTTCACACCAATCGAACCGATGCCAGCCAGCTCTCCCGCATCCTGACCAAGAAAAGGCGAGGAACCCGATTCCAGTGCCAGCACCACTTTTTGTGAAGGGGAACTTTGCGCCGCCGCAACAATGCGCCGTCCCATCCGGCCTGCTGCACCATGAACTCCAATTCGAATCGTATTCGCCATGCCTCTGCTCCCGATAACCACTTTTCAACGATGTGTGTAAGTAAGCGAACTGTAAC
>JAGQQT010000604.1 GCA_020426065.1 Planctomycetaceae bacterium
TGGCAATGGCACCCGGCAGATTATCCTGGTCAACAACCGCCAAAGCTCGCAAGTGATTTAAAGACATGGTATACAAGAGAAGTTAATAGACTCTTAATTGTAAATCGACAGGAATTCCCTATGAAATATGAGAAGTTATTTTTTGTGCTCCAACTTGCGATCATATGTGTCGTAGCTGCAGGATGTACGGAGGATCGCATGATTCTTGTTTATTTCCATGTAATTGATGAATTAGGAAGAGCACTCCCTGACGTGAAAGCCGAATTCCAAGACGGCCAATCCCAAAAAACAAATAAGCAGGGTATAATTCGTTATTATATGCGTGTTGATCAACCTTATGTGTCTGTATATGGTAAGTCTAGAAAGATTTCTTTTAGTCATGATGATTTAACATCTCATGATATTGTAATTGATCTTGATCTTCTGGAAAAAGACCCCGAAGATGTGGACATGCTTATGGTGTTTGTTCAAATGAATGAGAAGCCTGATTAGCGAGTAGTTGTGAAGGGTGGGTGTAGCAAAGCGAAACCCACCATCGAATATCAGCCAAAATACACGGTGGGTTTCACTTCGTTTTACCCACCCTACGGTGCTAACCTGCTGAGATCAATTGCGTTCGTTACTCGGAAAATGGCCTTGTCCAGGTTTCCGCATCATCTGGTGACCAGTGATCGGTCCCGCGTTTCTCAATAATCCGCTCCTGCATCATTTTCCACAATTGCGATTTGGACATACCTTCCGTTTCTGTGCGGAATTCATCGTAGAGAGCGGGGAGCGCTTTGATCGCCTTCAGATCGTCACCGTATTCGTGCTGCAGAATACGCACCCAATTCCACGCGCAGTGGGAAATGCCAAAGCGGCCTTCAATCCAACACTGGAAACGACTCTCAAAATGGAGTATCACTCCGGCATCCATCGCCCCATGGCAGTATCCCGCGAAATAGTGCACAAGATCCCACAGAGAGTTTCGCCCAACATACATTGCGGGCCGCTCACAAGCTGAGATCAGCAGATCACGAAACGCATCTTCCACAAACGAGAGCCTCCCTGTGACAACGAATTTGCATTGTGCCAACATCGTGCGGCAGAGTTTTCATGACATGTCGGCAGCTTAGTATGGACTCAAGATTTTTAATTTGTCAAATTGGATCTCGAGTGTTGATGTTCTGGCAAGAATTCAATCTTCGCACATCGGAGCCAGGTATTGCTGGACCTGTCGATCCATCATTTCTCGTTCGGTTTCGTCTGCCGGAATGGTGAACAGGTCGGGCTGGATGTTTAGGGCCAGTTGTTCGGCGTGTTCGTAATGGCAGAAGCGTTGCAGTTGCAGGATGAGGGGCTTGCGGGATTCGGATTGAAACCAGGTGACAGCGGACTCGGATTTCGCCACAATGTGATGAGCTGAGCGGGCGGCGATGGCCTGTCGGCATTTTTCGGCCCACTCCACCGCTCCCATCTGCATGGCATGAAACAATGCCAGCACCAGAAAGCGATCCCGGCCGGGAATCTGACTGCAACGTTCCGCCCGGGACGCCAGGCACAGATAACTGAGCACCGCCCGCTCATCGTGTCCGGATAATTCCTTCACCTGATTCTCCTGCTGTTTTGATGAACCGTTCTTCCGCCATCTTCGCATCATTTTTCTGGTCGGGCCAGTCTGACGAAGTTCTGCACGATGTCACTCTCTGCAGCGAGCGGGGAGTGCTGACCGAAATTGTCCCCGGCAGACTTCCCCAAGTGCTCAATCCCGACCCGGTGGCCATCATTCCGCCGCTCGTCAATGCCCATGCCCATCTTGAATTCAGCCATCTGAAACAGCCGATCCCCTTTCAGGATTCTTTCCCGGAATGGATTGGGAAAACGATTCAGTGCCGGCGGGAAAATCCTGACGCTGCCCATTCGATCCGCCTGGGACGGGAGGAGTCGGCCCGTTGTGTTGTGGGGCTGATCGGGGAAATCGCAACGGCTCCGATCGAAGCATACCTGGATGATCTTCATCCGGTTCCTCGGGAAATTCTGTTTCGGGAAGTGATTGGCCTGACGGAGGAAACGGTCGCGAGCCGAGTGGAAGAACTTCAGGGCTGGGTCGACTGGATCACCAGCATCTCTCGTGATGAGCAGCCCGGTATGCTGAACAGAAAGCGAGCTCCGCTGGGGTTATTGCATGGAATCAGCCCGCATGCTCCGTACACGGTGCGTGCGGATCTGCTGCAGAGCTGTGTCGAGCTTTCCCGCTCTCATCAGCTTCCGCTCATGATGCACCTGGCCGAAACGAAAGCTGAGCTGGAACTGCTCGATACCGGCACGGGTGAACTGGTCGAGATGCTGCAGCGGATGTCACTGTGGAATCCGGAACTCTACTCCCGTGGAACGCGGCCACTCGATCTGATCCAGCAGCTGGCCCCCGCTCATCGTGTTCTGCTGGCGCATGGAAATTATCTTGATGCGGAGGAGATTGCTTTTCTGGCAGATCATCCTCATGTGCATGTCGTCTATTGCCCCCGCACGCACGCTCATTTTCGACACTCCAAACACCCCTGGCGAGAACTGCTGGCAGCGGGCGTGAATGTTGCGATCGGCACCGATGGAAGAGGCTCCAACCCCGATCTGAATCTGCTGGAAGAACTCCGATTTCTGAAAAGGCTCCATCCGGAAACGGACAGCCGGATGCTGATCAAAATGGGAACCATCCACGGGAGCCGGGCACTGGGACTGGATTGTG
>JAGQQT010000605.1 GCA_020426065.1 Planctomycetaceae bacterium
GTCCGCCAGTTACTGGTGCAAGGCCGTTTGATTGAACAGCAGGTCCGTTTCATGTCGACTGCGATCGAGACTTCCAAGAACCGTGATCTGGCTGTCACGGAATTCAACAAGTTTCACGAACTTTGGGGGCCATTCGCAGCACAATTGTGGCCGCTCAACAATCGTTACCTGGAAAGAAGCCTTCAGAGAATTGAGCAGACTGATCGTCAGCTGCACGAAGTATTGTGGCTGGACAAAACTCTCGATACTCGTCAACTGCAGCGTCTGACTTCGGTACTGACTGCAGATCTGGACAAGTTGTTCAAGACAACGACACTTTACAGCCTGATGTCCATGCAGAATCGGGATGTGCTGTTGCGTGCTGCAACTGACTTGAACATCGCCAACAAAAAGCTGGCCGATTCCCTGGCGGCCAACAAGCAACTGGCTCAGCTGCAGGCTGAATTCCGTGCCCTGGACCAGAGCTGGCATCAGGTCGAAACTGCCTACAAAGGTTGTGAAGAACCTGAAATTCTGCGTCTGCTCCGCTCCTCCAGCCAGACCATGCTGTCAATTCAGAATGCCTTGCAGCTGGAAGACGCGTTTGACCGGGACACCGCCGTCCAGATTCTGGCTTCGCTGGAAAATTACGGAGAGCACATGCAGGAAAGCTTCAGTACGCTCGTTCTGCCCAATCAGCAGTACAGCCGTCGCTTCTCCATTCAGGGGCTGCACACCGCTCAGCAGTTCACCGCCTTTACCCGGAACATTCACTATGATCTGGCCGAAGGGGTTGAACCAGAAGAGTTGCGGGCTCGCTGCGATACCCTGGTCCGTGGCTGGAAATACCTCAATGAGGAATTCATCCAGAAACTCAATGGTTCAGAACGTGAGCAACTCAGCCGCCTGAGTGCCCAGATCACTCCTCTGATGGTCCAGCTGCAGACCATGTTTGATGTCTGATCCCCGGAGCTGAATACTTGACTGAACAAGTTCAAGGAAGGTCACCTGCTGAGGTGACCTTCCTTTTTGCGCGACGGACCGCTTCGATGTAGGCTTCCGGCAGGTTTTCTCCTGTCCACCAATTGGCTTTGCTCGAATAGAGCCACACATATTGATCCACCTGGCTGGCAGCCTGGCCAAGGCGAGCGGTCAATTGATCCGGCTGATGGAAATTGCCTGAGAAATCCGTCTGATTCCAGCCAAAGTCCCGAAATTCATAATCCGTCCAGAGTCCGAGGGCCGCTTCAAAATGCTGGCGATAGCGTGAGCGGTCCGCCGTCCAGAAGGGGATGTCCTGCTTGATGATGCGGTTCGCCCTGGCAAACTGATGGGGCTTGGTATAACCGTAGGCATATTCCCAGCCATCAATAAAGCGGGTTTCCGGTGTGCAGACCGACAACGCTCCATCCAGGAAGGGAATCAGCAATTCATAATTTCCCACTCGAAAAAACTGTTCTTCCGAGCGTTTCCCTGCCCGATAGCTGAAAGTCAGCAGAATTGTGATTTCGGGGCAGGCCTCATTCACTGCTCGCATCCATTCCTGGCCTCGCTGAAAGACAAGGTTGTCTAATCGGGCGGAATCCATCGGCCAGTGTTGCAGGACTTCTTCTCGATCAAACGGACGACGGTGATACTGTTCGGTATCAAACAGCAGTCCTGTACTTTTTGTTTTGTCGATCAATTGAGCGGCGATGCGGAAGTTTTCACACACGATTCGCCAGGCATCTTCGTCCTGCCAATTGACATCCCCCGGATGAACATTCATCCGCAGGAACCGGTCTGCGACAGAAGTGGAGGGAATGGACTGGAAATCCTCCAGAACATGCTGGAATTCTTCCATTTTATAGGCCCGATCGCCCCAGGCCTGCCACATCATCTGGTCACCGGTGCGGGTTGTTGCCCTCCAGACAAAACCGTCGAAAGGCATTTGAGAGAATTTCTGCAGGGAGTTTCGCACTGTCCTGCTGTCAGGTTCAACAGCGGACCATTCCAGAAACTTGATCATTCTGTTTTGAGGGGAAGGTTCCTTCCCGGTGGGCTGGGCAGAGAGGTGCTCTGCACTGCCAAGTACCAGAAACAGCAGGGTCAGCATGAGTGTTTTCATACTGCAAGTTCACATTCTCAAAGACTTTCTGTCAATGAACAGGGGTAAGGAAGAGAGGAAGGTCCCGGGCAGATTTATTTTTTCAGAAAATTCAGGAAGAATTTTTGTCCCCATTCGTTCCTTTGCCAGACCTGAAGTGAATCTGCTGCACTTCACAAAGAGGCCAACTCAAAACACCGTTCAGAGGAGAGCTGAAATGAAAACTGTCAAATCCGTTGCCAAGACCAAACTGGTTCGCGAAAACACCAAACTCAGTTCTGCAAAACAGGAAGCACAGGCTGCTTACTGCAGTCTTTGTCGAGCCTGCCGCGCCTGTCGGAGCTGTCGCGCCTGCCGTTCCTGCCGCAGCTGTCGCGGTTGTCGTGGATGTGGCTGCCACTGAGTTCAGCACAGCATCAGTAAAAACAAAACGGGCTCCTTCATTTCGAAGCAGCCCGTTTGTTCTATTCAATTCAAGTCTTACTTCCTGGCAAAAATCTGCGGTAAGGTCAGCCGGGTTTCGAGAATGGCACTGGGGACATCGAAATCAATGCCGATGCGTGGAATGTCGAACATGTTGACTGAATCATGTGGCTGATAATCGCCGTAAAAGCTGAACGCACACTGATAGCCAGCTTCTTTCAGGATCTGCATCGT
>JAGQQT010000606.1 GCA_020426065.1 Planctomycetaceae bacterium
CGGGACAACATCTGGGATGATCAGGAACTGGCCCGGTTTGTGGCGGATCTGCGGGAAGTGGATCCAGCCGTAACGGGAACTCCAGTTCAGAATCACGAGGCCTCCGGACAACTGAGGGACAGTTATCTGTCTGCTGCTGGATACGCATTGCTGGCAATCGTCCTGATCCTCCTGGTTGATGTCTGTCGACTGGAGACGATGCTGAAAGCCTGGAGTACCGGGGGTGTGGTCCTCCTCCTGTTTGCTGCTTTGCAGCACAGTTCGGGGATTGAGCTGACCCAGTGGCGAACCGTTGCGGGGCAACTCAGTCTGTTTACTGTTTCGGTGCTGCTGGCGAGTCTGGTCCTGGAGCGAAAAGACTGTGCCATTGGCCTGCTGGCTCTGTTGCCACCGGCTCTCGGGATGGGAACTCTGCTGGGAACGATGGCCCTGCTGGGGCAATCATTCACTCCAGCCAATCTGATTGCCCTGCCGCTCGTGCTGGGAATTGGCATTGATGATGGTGTGCACGTCATTCATGATTTTCGACGCCAGACTGCCCGGTACCTGATGTCGTCCAGCACATTCCGTGCACTGGTGTTGACTTCGCTGACTTCGATGGTTGGGTTCGGATCTCTCGCATTTGCCTCACATCGGGGATTGTCCGGACTCGGACAGGTGGTCACGGTTGGGATTACCAGTTGCATGCTGGTCTCGGTCACGGTGCTCCCCGCTCTGCTTTCCCTGGCGTCTGCTCATCGAATCCCGTCTGAAGTTGCTGAGGAAAGTGAAGAGAAGTTTGCTGCCGAGACGAGTGTTAAACTTGCCGCATAGCCCGTGCTTGCCTCAGGTTTCCCATCTTCCATTAAAAGTATTGAGGTATTCCCCTAGTTCTTGGCATCTCCAGGGGTTCAACTTCAGTTCGAATCCGAAAATAGTCGAAAGTTAGAGTGGTGTCTTCGTGTTATGCGGGATTTTCTTTCCCCATAACAAAGAGGGGACCGGTTTCTGAAGGAATCTCAGAAACATCCTGTCCTACGACTATTCAACTGACTCATTGTGGACGTGGAGTTGCTCCCATGGCAGAGCAGGAATCGCAACCTGAAACCCGATTCATCATCACTGTGGATGGGGAAATTCTCGGTGCTGATACTCCGGATAATCGGGAGATGATTCGACGCATTCATGCCTGCATCGATGCCTGTGAGGGAATCTCCACAGAAGAACTTGAGCAGGGCATTATTCAGGATATGTGCCGCGTGATGGGACAGGTCGTCCCTCTGCTGCAAACCAAAAAGCAGGCTGGCTGATTCGACGGTTCCTGGTCAGTCATGACAGTCGCAATTCTGAAATACAGCTGAAATTCTCGAATCGCCCTGCCTTTCTCCGCCTGCAGGGAACTTCTTTTCCAGATAAGACGTCTCAGGTTTACCGATTCGTTCCCCTGTGGGGCGGTCTGTAATCCCAGAATAGTATCTGTCCGGAGAAGATTTCCATGCTCCCTGCCTGCTACGCCCGAATCCACCGATGGTGTTCTATCGTCCTGATGACTCTCCTCTGTTTTGCGCTGATCACAAGCCCGGTGCAGGCGATGATCAGCATTGGCATCCTGACAAAAGAGAAGGCGAAACAGAAGTACGGCATCACGATGCACGCCCGCAAGAATGGGGATGCTGGTATTAAGGTCTGGCTCGAATTCAAGGAGCAGGGCTGGCTCGAAAAATTCACCTATGCCGAATTGCGGATTGAGGATGAGAAGGGGAAGCATCAGGTCTCAGCAATGTTGCGTCCCAATCCGGTGCACCATCGTCAGCCGGAAGGCATCACCACCGTGGCCTTTTCCGCTGATCCTGCTCAACTGGAACGCTGCAGTTTTCTGGTCGTCTGCTACAACAGCAATGAAGGGGATGTCGGCTACTACCTGAAAGTGAAAGACTTTCTGGATCTGAAGAATCCGGTTACTGAGTGAACCCGGATGAAATTGCAGCTTTCCTGTATTCTCGATTTTCAATTCGACTGCCGGTGCGTTGCATATTTGCTGGCTGCATTGAGAAATGTTGAGATAAGTGGATGAGGTGCAGTGGGGGTTGATTTCGCCTGCGGCACAAACAGTGTACCCACAAAGAATGGATTATCTTTCAGTTCCACGATGCGGATTTCTCCTTCGGCATCGGAACCAGCAATGAGCAGTTCACCCTCGCGCAGGAGGGGAACCACTTCAGGATTGACTCCGAAGTTACAGTAGTAGTTTTCCTCAACCTGGGCCTGGCCATACGCACTTCCTGCGATGGAATCCGGTTTGATGGAAAGAGTCATACATCTTCCGACCAGTGAACATGCCAGGCGGGAGAGGAACAGCCGGGAAGCATAGGGATCATATTCGGCATGGGCTGCATCCTCGAAGCCCAACCCATTCCGAGCGTATTCCAGGATCATGTGTTGAAATCCACCGCAGGTTCCCAGGCAGGGAATCCTTGATGTTCGCGCAAAACAAATGGCCTCCAGCGTGAGGGGAAGATTCTTGTAAGGACTTCCGGGGGCAATCCAGATGGCATCGGCCTGCTTGAGTACATGTGGTTCGACATCAGTTGTGGAAAGCCAGCGGGAATGGATGCTCAACCCGAGAGGAGCAGCCGCGTGTTCGAGTGACTCGCTGGTCAGGCGATGCAGATCATAGGAAGGATCATATTCGCCCAGGAGAAGAATCTGCAGCGGTTTGTCCTGATTGCCTGGTGACATC
>JAGQQT010000607.1 GCA_020426065.1 Planctomycetaceae bacterium
GCAACTCTCCTGGAGGGAGAGTAATTTACCCAATAAAACTTTGTCGTTTGATGTGATGCCAGAAAACGGCAGAACTGATGAATTCACTGACGTATTGAGATTTGAAATGGATAAAGAATGACTATGAAAACCATTGAATGGATCGGCGGTGTTGACGGCCAGTTAAATCTGCTGGATCAGACGAAATTGCCCACCGAAACGATCATTCTGGAATGTAAAACTCCCGAGGATGTTTTTGCTGCCATCCGACGCCTGAGTGTCCGTGGGGCTCCAGCGATTGGTGTTTCTGCCGCTTATGGTGTCCTGCTGGGTGTGAAAAATGCTGCTCATCAAACCCGTTCAGAGTTTGATGCGGATCTGACCAAAGTCTGCCAGTATCTGGCTGAGAGCCGTCCGACAGCAGTCAATCTGTTCTGGGCTCTGGATCGAATGCAATTTACCGCTCAATCCCAGTCCGGACTCGATCCGCAGGCCATGGGTGAAGTTCTGCTGGAAACCGCTCGTGAAATTGAGCGGGAAGATCGGGCGATGTGCGAGGCCATCGGCAAGCATGGAGCCGAACTGATTCCGGCTGGTGCGGGTGTACTGACTCACTGTAACACGGGAGCCCTGGCAACAGCCGGAGCGGGAACCGCCTTTGCCGTTTTGCTGGAAGCACATCGACAGGGGAAAAAGATCCACGTCTATGCCGATGAAACGCGCCCGCTGCTGCAGGGTGCACGTTTAACCGCCTGGGAACTGCTGCAGAACGGGATTCCCGGAACACTCATCTGTGATTCCATGGCAGCCTGGGTCATGAAAGAAGGCAAAATTCAGGCCGTGGTGACTGGAGCAGACCGAATTGCAGCCAATGGAGATTCCGCCAACAAAATCGGTACTTACTCCGTTGCCCTGCTGGCCAAAGCCCACAACATCCCGTTTTACATCGCCGCTCCTTCCAGCACGTTTGATCTGTCACTCCCAACCGGAGATTCCATTCCGATTGAAGAACGCTCCGCCGAGGAAGTCATCTGCGGTTTCGGAAAGCAGACCGCTCCCAGTGAGATTTCCGTTTACAGCCCGGCGTTTGATGTCACTCCTGCTGAGCTGATCGCAGGGCTGATCACGGAAAAGGGAGTCATCCAACCGGTCACGACGGAGAACATCGCTAAAGTCCTGCAGTCTATTTGAGTAGAACGAGAAGAGATTTGCAGAAAAAGTGGCACGCTCAGCGAATGGGCGTGGTGAATCAGTTTGAGTAGACACCAATGCCTGTCGGGTGGCCCGGAAGAATTCCGGGCGGCGCAGCCGTTTCAGGCTGCGGTACACACGACCGATCCAACTTGTTCTGAATTCTGTTTGCCCCTACCTGGAGAGAGAACAACCGTATTCTCATTGTAAGTCTCTCAGCAGCCTTGAACGGACTTCGTCCGCCCGGATTTCTTCCAGGCCACCCTTTTCACAAAGACATTCCCTCCCCGGCTGCGCCGACCCTCCCGGAGGGAGGGTGAATGCAGTTTGTGGCGCTGACTTTATGCGTTTCGACCTCTTGCAGCGGCTTTCAAATGCAAACGGCAGCAATGGTCGAGTTGGCGAAACTCTCACTCAGTTTTTCTTCTTGGGTTTCTGCTTCCCGAAGGTCGCACCATGATCGGGAGGGAGAGATTCATGCCACTCCACGACCAGTTTTTTGAGGCGTTGCACCTGGTCTGGATGGGTCGCAGCGATGTTGTTTGTTTCCTGGCAATCCTGCTTCAGATCGTACAACTGAGCATCAGAGCCGTCGTACTCGCACAACAGTTTCCAGTCTCCATCCCGAACAGCGAGATCAGGTAGATTGTCTTCTCCGAAAAAGCTGTCCCGGTCAGGGGGACGGCGGAAGAAAATCGGTCCCTGATGAGATTCTGTGTTGCTGCCCAGCAGAACCTTGCTCAGATCCTGTCCATCAAACTGAACTCCTTCTGGCTGAGGTGTTCCGGTAATGGTCAGCAGACTGGGAACCAGATCCATAGCCGCGAAAACGGAGTTCTGGTTGACCGTGCCCCGTTTCTGCTCGTCAATCAGTCCCGGACCCCAGGCAATTAAAGGAGAACGGACTCCGCCTTCATACAGCATTGTCTTGTGACCACGAAACGGTCCTGCAGACCCCGCTCCCTGTTCCGGACCGTTGTCGGAACAGACCAGAACCAGTGTGTTCTGCTTGAGTTCAGGTTTACTGCGGAGGTAGTTGAACAATTCCCGCAGCTGTTCATCCATCGTTTCCAGTACCCCCAGGTAGAGTTTCCTCTTGGATCCATCTCCTCGACGGACTTCGGGCGGGAAAAACGGGCTGTGAACATCATCTGGCCAGATATTTACGTAAAACGGCTGCTGTTTTTCTTCGGCGTGATGTATGAATTCCAGTGCCGCCTGAGTGAAGGACTGAGTGACCAGCGAGCGGTCCACCCAGGTGATTTCTCCACGACCCAGCTTGTCCGATCCCAGCGTATGCCGCTTGATCGGCTTGCCATCATAAGCATTACACAGGGCCAGGACCCGCGGCCCCAATCCTTCAAAATTGGTGAGCGATTTGTCGAACCCGTATTCGGTAATGAGTGGAGCTTCACCCACATCCCGTTGACCGCCCATATGCCATTTCCCGAAATGGCCGGTGGCATATCCCTGGGCAGACAGATATCTGGCCAGCATGGGGGCACTCAGATCCAGCCATTGAGCAACACCCCGCTCGTCATTCAGAG
>JAGQQT010000608.1 GCA_020426065.1 Planctomycetaceae bacterium
GTTAAAAAACCACTCAGAACTATTTACATTTTTGGATTTTCCTGCGGCCTTCGATGGTGGCTTACTGACTGGTTGATTGAACGGGAGTAAGTGCTCAGGTCTGATGTTCAGAGTAAATGCTTCTGAGCAATGTCCACATTTAACACGAAGGTTCTCATGTGGTTCGCATATATCCAGAGTGCCGGGTTTCATGCACAGCGGACAGGTAAAGCTAAGTGTGACTTTTTTTTGCATTTTATCCAATCTGCCTCAGAAGCGAATACGCTTGACATGCCCCTAAACTTGGTGCCACAGCATCCAGTTTCGTGTCTCTGGACGGTGACTCAGGTATGGTCTGATCCCCAGGTTGCTGGTCAGTGTCGGATATCCATTAGCGGCTGTCATCGCATGCGAAAGTGTTTAATACTCCGCCATGATCAGGGATGAGACCAGGCACGGTTTCGTCCCTCATGTAACAACGAAATCAGTTCCATTCAGCGAGAGGGATTGAAGATATCATCTATCTCGAAGTGAAACTGTTTGAGTACTTCGTTTGTTTTATTGGATGTGATGATCACCTCAATACTGTAAATAGGCAGAAGTTTTCCTGAAGTGACGTTGGTGCTTTCCGAGATTCCAATGGAACCATGGATCCTGTGTGTCGCCTCATTTTTGTTTTCTGATGAGCGTTGAGAAGAGTTGTTTTTCGAAGAAATGATTGGGATATTCAGACTTGCCAGGGAAGACTGAATCCGATTCATCAGATCCTTCCCTGTGTTGATGGTTCTTGTTTCATACTCTTTCATATGCAGTGAGTTTTTCGTCCGAAACCATCGTTTCACATTCGGGCCGATCGGATTAATCCTGAATTGCTCTATGGAAACAATGGGAGTGTCACTGATTTTGGTGATGACCAGGTCATCCTTTTTCAAAGCAACATTGTCAGGCCAGACATCTTCAAAATTGGTAGGACTGACGGCAACAGTCGCCTCCCGGCTGTCTACTTTGCTGACAACCAGACCTGTTGGAAGCAGGTATTCGCCAGAAGACATGAGTCCGGCGGATCGATCATTTTTGAAATCGGCTCCTGAAAGCGAATCAGGCTGTGAGACCATTCTCATTACCCTTAGAAGGTCACCTGGATTCACGTTCAAATTCTTTCCGAGTCGAACGGTGGCAGACTTTCCATTCGTTTCCACAACCGTCCCCGCATGTGGCAAAAGTTCCTCTACAATCTGGCAAGAGAGATATCTCAGCATGAACTCCGTGGGAACGTCATCAATCGATTCAATGAATTGAACAGACTCGATGTTGTTAACAGGAGATGTGTGCACTTTGTGGCTGAAAAGCGTGCGATGTTCCAGATCGTTCAGAAGATGATCCCGTACTGCTTCAGGACTGGATTCTACATAAACCAGATGTGAGTACCGTTCCTTGGCAGAACGGTGTTTGAGCTCCTCGATCAATACAGGATTTTCTGTACCAGTGAATTCTTCAAAGGTATCTTTTTTCAGATACACCAGTCCAAGGTGACCAGATGCGGTATGGTACTGACTGGCAACACCGGGCGTGGTCATTACCCGGTCGCCTTCGTCAGTCCAGATCCCTTTTCCATCTTCGCGATACAAACGGACTGACAAGTGGTAATCCCCACTGTTCTTGCTGTCCTTCACAATCACCCTGAGCAAGTGTGTTGCGTCGTTGCTTGATGCCAGCTCCAGGCTTTGATCCAGTTCGTCACTGGAAATGCTAGCCAGGAGTTCCCGGTCTTTTTCGGTAATTGACTGAATATTGAGTTGCGACAGACGGGCAAGCACCTCGTCCTCGACATATCTGGATAAATGCCGCACACGGCGATGCGGGTCCGTAGCCAGCATTTCTCTTCTGAGTTGCAATCGACGCCCTGGAATGCTGGCCCGATTAACGGAATTGAAGAAATAGGCCAGGACACCGAGTGTTCCACTGGCATATTCCACTTCAGGAGTTCGCCCTTGTGCCTCCAGTTGCTGGTCGATCTTTTCGTAAAAACGCAGATGGTCATCGGGGATTTCAAGATCAACCTTCACGAGAAGTCGAGGTCGAATGTGGGACAATTCATCCTCGACAGTCCCCAACTTCTGTGCGACACGCAGTAGGCAATATTCAAGAAAGTCGACACTGGTCATGTTGCGCAGCACGTCCTGCACATCTCCACGACGTGCCGATCCCGGCTGAATCTCATTCCAGGCAACCCTGACAGGGTCTTCCTGGAGCGTGAAGTAGGATAACCCCTCAGCATCAGCATCCACATACAAACCCAGTTTCATATCGTAAGACTTCAGCTCACGAAAAGTGACCAGCTGCAATTCCTGTTCTGGCATTTCTGGTGCGAATGGAGCATATTGATGGTGTCCCCAGATCTCATCCTTGATGAATTTGACATATTGGTCGGGGATCACCTCACCCGGCTTGACGGAACTGGCGAGATTCCGGGTGTAGGCTGGATCATCTGGAATTCGAGGGATATGCCAGTTTCTACAGGCCCCACGCACATCTTCTGCAGATGCCCATTCAGCACTCTGAGTTAATCGAAACGAATCCCCCTCCCGCTTTACTCCTACAGTGTAGTGCGTAGGATTCAGAAGCACAAAATCTGTCCCTTCCCATTTCTTGACCGCCTCAATTCGTCCTACCAGATTCTTCAGTTCTCTTTCCAAGGCATCCTTCTGCCTTTTCAGGTCTTCATTCC
>JAGQQT010000609.1 GCA_020426065.1 Planctomycetaceae bacterium
AATTAATTGAAGCGACTCCACACGGAAATATTCTCTGTCTGGTCCTGGAGGACAACAGGATCCAGGTCTGGAATACATCGAAATGGCAAGTGGAATACACGGCGGTGACAGGTGCGAACCGAATCTCGGCACTCGCTGTCGCACCAAACGGTACATGGTTGGTCGCACATTGCGATAACGAGTTCCACGCATGGGACATTTCTGACGCGTCGAGAAGAGACTTCCCGGAGATTACCTGTTCTGTTCCTAATGCAATTTCGATCTCGCCGAACAACAATTCCATCATGATTGGAGGGCAGGACCTGCAGTCTTGGGACTTGCAACCCGTCAATCATCGATGGACTGTTCCCGTTAAACCAGAAGGTCCGCAACGACTGCTTTTCGATCGAGACTCCTCTCCATTCGAACGTGTTTCGTTTTCGGCTGACGGTCAATCAATCTTTGTTGTGCGCGGCAACTTCGACCGATCGGTCTCAGTCATATCCGCAGAAGATGGTTCCGTAACTCGCGTCTTTACCGGACATACCGCCAAAGTCTTCGACATCGCCAGCTCACCCGATGGAAACTCCATAGCCTCTTCATCCGAAGATCGTAGCGTGCGGCTGTGGTCCATTCAGCACGGTGGACCATTTCGCCAGCTACGCGGTTTCGGTCCGCCCGGCGGCCAGGGTGAGTTGCTAGGAAGCATCGTTCAGCTCGGCATCTCGCCGGACTGCCGATATATCCTCACCGGTTCCTATGACCATTCAACTCGTCTATGGGATGCAAGCAATGGGGAACTCAAAGAAGTCATATTCACACGGGCCGACTTTCTGCGGATTACGACTCCATGGAAGCATATTGTTCGGAAGATTGTTGATCAGGAGGACGGCCAACGTTCGGAACCTCGCTGGAAAGTGGCTCCTCAGTTGGGAGAACTGGTCTTTGAGGATGCTCAAACGAGTGATGTCATTGCGTGGTATCCAGAGCCTGTTGCCCGGTGTATTACACATCCAATCGGCTTTGTTGTCGGAGCGATCGAGAACCACATGTATCTCCTTGCGGTGGAAGGTGGGGGCTTCTGCTTTGATGCCGAGCTTCATGCTGAGCAGGAACGGATCGACCGTATCGTTGCAGAGTATGACAATAAAAACATTGAAGACTCAGATGCCGTCGATCTTCGGGAGGCTCACGAGTTGGTCGCTGAGGCGATTCAGATATACCGAGATGCGCTGGAGGGAGAAAATATTGAACTCTTTGGCGTCTCCACAGCAGTCATTGGCGAACGCCAGATGCTCTGGATGGTGCTAAAACATGTGATGAACTTGCTCGAAAGTGCCGAAATCACGTTTGCGCGTCTTTCGGAGGAGTCGTCTCTGGAAGAGTCGCGACAACTACGCAGGGAGGTGCAATCGAAGTATCACAACCTGGAGGAGGATCTCCTGCTGGGAACGGAGAGGGACTCATCACGCGCAATGGAGGTCTCAAAGTACGCCATTGCCGACGGGGCGATAACTGAGGCAATCGGGTTCGAGGATCGAAAAGAGTGGCAATCGGCCCTCGATGCCTACAAACGGGCTGAAAAAGTTTACCGTGAATTGAATGACTCCAAAAGCCTCGAAAAGTGTTTGAATTTTCAGGCGGGAGTACTATCCGCAATGTACCGGTCGATGGACTGACCACTTTTCGTGAATAAGTATCTTACAAACAATGAGAAGGACACCGATTATGACTTCTGACAAATTGGGCATTCTGCAGGAGCAAGCAAGGGTCTTCCGCGAACTTGGCAAGCACGATCAACTCGGGTTTGTTCTTGGTGCTCAGGCAGAGTTGCTGTTCTCCCGGGGACAGGTCTCTCAAGCTGTCCAGGCTTTGGAGGAGTCTGAGTCCGTGTTCCGGAACATCAACCACTCTTTTGGTATCGAGAAGGCACTGTTCGAACAAGTTCGCGTTCTACGTCAGGGAGATGATAAGAAGAAATTCCTGTCGGCCCTTCACCGCCAGGAGCAGTATTACAGGGACAGTGGAGAGGACGAAGAACTCGCCGAGTGCCTGTTCAATCAGACCTTGGTGGTCCATGAAGAAGGAGATCTGCGGAGGGAGGTGGAGTTATGCGAGCAGCAGATTCCGATCTGGGAACGACTGAACAATCTGGATCGACTTGCGTTCTGTTATGGGACTTCAGCAATGTCGCTTGTGAGACTGAATGAGGAACTCGAAAAAGCGCATAGAATGGCATGCGATTCTGAAAGGGTCTCTCGTCAACTTGGTGATAAATCGGTGCTGGCGCGATCATTGAATACGAAAGCATTCGTGCTGTGGCAGATGAATCAAATCCGTGAATCGCTGGCTGCATGCGTCAGTTCCATGAAGATTGCCAAAGAGAATAAAATCGATCTATGGATTGAGAACAACAAGCTGATACTCCCACCACTGATCCTCGGGCAAATACAAGGGCTATTGGATATGATGCTCCAGCAACCTGGCGAGATAAAGTCAGCCTGGAGAGAATTGGAAGAGGCAGCCTCCTTGATCGACAACACAGAAGTCTCGTCGGCAATGGATAAGATGCGACCGCTCTTTTCAAAGTTCGGTTGAGCGCAGTCGCATTGCTCGCTCTGACGCGGCTAAGGTTGATTTCCCGACGCGTTAGATCGACTCTCGAAGCAACTTTGATCAACCCACCACTTGAGCAGGCAAACACCAGCTTACGATCCCGCCT
>JAGQQT010000060.1 GCA_020426065.1 Planctomycetaceae bacterium
GGGAGCGTTGCGGCTCGATCAGGAATCGCTCGAACAGACAATCGAACAGTCACAGGAGCATCTCGATCAACTCTCGACCCGGCTGGCCGAGGAAAAACATTCGCTGCTCGAAATCAAAAATGAGACCGAAACCGTTCGGCGCGACCTGGAGCGTGTGACTTCCGATTTGAGCTCGCTGACCGGTCAGCTGGAATCTGTGCAGCAGGAGAAGACAACTCAAACAGAGCGTGCCGAATCCCTGCGAGGTCAGATTCTGGAGCTGGATCAACTCATCGATCAGCAAAACCAGCAAGCGCAGGCCATCAATGAGAAACTGCGCGGCCTGCATGATGAACTGGAACTGGTCAAGGTCGAAGCCACCAAGATTCAGCAGAAACAGCTGGCGGTTGAGGGTGTGAAGAAAAGGCTCCTCAAGGATCGTGAGCTCAGACTCGCCCAGTATCATGAAGCCAAACTCCGGCTCGAAAACGGAACCAGCAAACAGGCCCAGATTGACCTGCAGATTCTCAATTCCCGTTCCCGGCTGGCTGAGTTGTACCTGATTGGCGAACAGTTCAGCGTCAGCGTCGTTGCCGCTCGACGCATGCGGTCTGATATCCAGTCCCAGCGGGATCGGCTCAACGAGCAACTCCGCAGTCATTCAGAAGTCCGTCGGGAACAGTAGCAGATCCTGTCCGATCTCCGCATTGAACAGCGTGATCTGGAAAACCAGCTCGGCGTCATTGAGCAGGGGATTCGCGATGATTACAGCATCCCGCTCGCAGAGCTGCTCCGTAACAACATCTCCTCTTATGAAGCGGCTCAGGCCATTCATCATGGACAGGATATTCCGCCGCTGATCATCGATCTTTCCACGTTGCGGAAAGAAGCTCCCACTGCACTTACACACGAAGTTGAGCTGGCAGAAACTGAAGACGTTGCCGTCGAGCAGGAAGTTCCTTCCGTTCCGGATGATTCGGCGGAACGTGAAGCATGGATGGAGCTGGCCAGCGACTGGACGGAATGGACCTGGGAAAACAGTGAAGAATCCTTCCTGGAGCAGCGTGAGAAAATCGAAAGCGAACTGCAGCGACTGCAGCGGCGGATCAAGGCACTGGGAGCGGTGGACCCGGAATCCCTGCACGGACTCGACGAACTCGAAACTCGCTTCCGGCATTTGAACACCCAGTTGCAGGACCTCAAACACGCCAAAGCCACGCTCGAACAGATCATCGACAAAATCAATACGGAAAGCCGTCGCCTGTTTGTCGAATCCTTCACCGCCATCCGCACTCAGTTCAAGGCCCTCTTCCGGCAACTGTTTGGCGGTGGAGAAGGGGACATCATCATGGAAGATGAGAACGATCCCCTGGAGTGTGGAATTGAAGTGGTGGCCCGCCCTCCCGGAAAGGAACTGCGGAGCATCAGCCTGCTTTCCGGTGGTGAAAAAACCATGACCGCTGTCGGACTGCTGCTGGCTATTTTCAAGAGTCGGCCCAGCCCGTTCTGTATTCTCGACGAATGCGATGCCGCTCTCGATGAAGCCAACATCGATCGCTTCGCCAACGTGATCAAGGAATTCAAGGACAAGACGCAGTTCATCGTCATCTCGCACCGCAAGCGAACCATGACCGCCGCCGACCGCATCTTCGGCGTCACGATGGAAGAAGCCGGCGTCTCCAAACGCCTCACCGTCCGCTTCGAAGACGTCGGCGAAAACGGAGAAATCCTCTCGTCTTCGCAATCGAAGGCAGCGTGAACGGCTTGAATTCAGGGCAGTTTCAAGCCTCCTTTACACGATTCTGCCAGCTTCAATAAATGTGATGTTGGAAAACTCTGCCTGTTCGAAGGAGTGTTTGGCTTCCTCTGTCACGAACATATGCTGAGAGCGTGGATTTTCCTTGAAACGAAATATCCCTTCGCCTTTCCAGTTACAACTGTCAATGTGGATGTCGCTTGTCATTGCCTTGTAGATGTTCTTCCCGCATCGACCGCATGTTCGGAATAAATGGCGAGGTGTCCTTTCTGTATTGGGGATTAATAAATCTTTCGCCTTCACTCTGTAGAACAAAGGCCCTTTGTAAGGGTGTTCCACAAGTGGTAAATTTTTTACTGATCTTCCAGCATGACCATCGTATTGTTCAAAGCGGACGGGGCTGAATGTGCAATGGAAACCATTGTTTTTTAAGAAGTCTTTGACACGATTTTGACACAGGGGAATCATGCCGGACCAGGTAAAATCTCCAAGAGTGTCAGAGCCTGGAATCCATTGTGCGATGGTGGGCGGAGTCAGTTCTGATAAATACTCTCCGCAACACTGCTTTTCCCTGGTTATTCGCCAGTTTCCCGTAATCGTACACTGGGCATAATCCCTGAACGTTGCGCTTTGTTTGATGCGATAAATGATCATGGCATTGCAGTAGCGTAGTACTTCGTCTATCGCTATTTGTCAGGCTATTTTATAATGATTTCGAGTTAAACATTATTTGGTTTCTCAGGGAAGGCAAGAGGTCAGGATGACTCAGTCGAATGTGAAGTTGGAAGTTGTGCTCGATGACGGACAGCGTCAGCAGTTAGAAGCTCTGGTGAAATCAGGGACTGCGGCGGCCAGGCGAGTCCGGCAAGCTCGGATTCTCCTGATGGCAGATGAAGATCGCCGAGAAGGACGGCGTCCAGATTGGTATATCGCCGAGTGCATGGGCATGAGCGAGCGGCAGGTCTGCCGCATTCGGCAACGTTTTGTCCGTGAAGGATTGGAGCCTGTGCTGCAGCGGCAGACTCGTTCGGATGCCGGTCTTCCCAAGAAGCTCGATGGCTCCGTGGAAGCCCAACTGGTCACGCTCTGTTGCAGCGATCCTCCTGATGGTCAACAGCGTTGGACATTGCAATTGCTGGTTGATGAACTCTGTCGTCTTAACGTCGTCACCAGTGTTTGTCGAGAAACCGTTCGTCAGACACTTAAAAAAATCGCCTCAAGCCCTGGCAAACAAAACGCTTCTGTATTCCGGAAGCTGACCGCCCCCGCTTCGTGGCACACATGGAACGAATCCTCGATGTGTACCACGAAACGTACGACGAAAAGCATCCGTTAATCTGCATGGATGAGGCTTCCAAACAGATTCTGGCGGATGTGGAGCCTGCGTTGCCAATGTTTCCAGGGTACCCACGTCGCGAAGACCATCATTACGAGCGAAAGGATGTGCGAGCCTTGTTCATGTTTTTCGACCCGATTCGTGGATGGCGTCGTGTGGCGAATCGTGAGAGCCGGAAACGCTTCGATTGGGCTGAGGAAGTCCAACGACTTCTGAAAGTGGATTATCCAGACGCTGAGTTGGTAACACTTGTCTGTGACAACCTGAATACGCATGACATTGCGAGTTTGTATGCCACCTTTCCCGCTTCTCAGGCTCATCAACTCGTTAAACGGCTTCGTTTGATTCACACACCACGCAACGGTAGTTGGCTCAATATGGCAGAAATGGAGTTGAGTATTCTGTCAAGACAATGCATCAACCGCCGCTTTGAGAACTCAGACGAAATGACTGCCGAAATTGAATCCTGGCAAGAGTATCGCAATCAACAACACCTCGGAGCAAACTGGCAATTCAGGACAGACAATGCCAGAATCAAACTCAAAGCCCTCTATCCTTTCCCTGACAAATAGCGATAGACAGACCAGTACAGAATTTACTTGAGCTTCTCTTCCAGTTTGGTGATCAGGCTTTTGTCCGGGTAGGAGGCGGACTGTTCCTGATCCAGGGCCGTTTTCCAGGCCTGGCGGGCTTTTTCGTCCCGTTTGAGAGCGGCGTAGCAATCTCCCAGGTGATCCCACAAAACACCATCCCCTTCGGTGGAATCGACCACGGCCTTCTCCAGATACTCCAGAGATTCCTCAAACCGGCCCAGGCGGTAAAGCACCCAGCCCATGCTGTCCAGATAGGCATCGTTTTCCGGTTCGGCATCGAGAGCTTTTTTGATCATCTCGTAGGCCTGATCCAGTTTTTTGTTCTGGTCGGCATACAGGTAACCCAGGTCATTGCAGACCGAGATGTCATCGGGGTTTCGCTCGTAATACACCTCAAGAATCTTTTCCCCCTTCTCAAACTGCTTGTCCTGAACGTAAGCGGCTGAAAGGGAGAAGTGAGTCTGCCGGATAATGTTATCTTCCGGATCCGCATCGGGACTTGAGCTGATCAGGTCTTCAAAGGCCTTGATCGACTCGGCCCACTGATGGGTGTAGTAATAAATCCAGCCACGCTGGAACTTCCAGATCAACTCCTGTGGCTGATCGGCAATGGCATCGCTGATCAGTTTCTGGGCTTCGGGTGCGTGTCCTCCGAATGCCAGACAACGGGAAAGATTGTAGGTAACTTCGTGAGCAACCTGCCGATTAGACTGAGCCTTGGCTTTTTCCAGCAGCGGGAGGAAGATTCGCGTCGCTTCTTCCCATTCCTGGGCCACATAGTGAATACGCCCTTCCTGATACTCCCAGATCAGGTTATCCGGATCCGTTTCCCGCACCTTTTTAATGAGCGCGAGTGCATCTTCGTAGCGTTCAGCAGTCATGAAAGTCTGGACCAGCTGAAGTTGAAACGCCTGCCGCTGTTGAACCAGGTCCGGTGACTCGATCGCCTTTTCCAGGACCGCGACCAGCGTTTCAATTTCATCTTTCGAGGTCAGATACTCGACCAGTTCTGCATAGAGTGTAACCACCACCTGGGTTTGTGGCCGAAGCTTCATCGCACGCTCATAGAACGACACGATGTTGTCGACATTCCCCTGCTGCATGGCCAGTTTTGCCAGCAGATACGCCTGGGCAAAACCTGCCCGCTTGTCTTCTGGTTCTTCCTCCGCAAGACCGATTTTGATCATTTCCGCCGTCAGCTTTTCATCCTGACCAATTCGATCCAGCTCAGCTTCGAGTCGAGCGGTGTTGACTCCGACCAGCATGGACTGAGTCAACGCGGCCAGAACCTGCTCGGCATTTCCCCGATGTCGCTCAATCTGCAAGCGCCCAAGTTGAACTTCATCCTGCTGTTTCGAGTCTGAGAGTCGATCATAAATGGCCGCCGCTTCCTCATACTTTTCGCGCGCGATGTACTGCTCGGCCAGGTAAAACTGCAGGGCTTCATTTTTTGGATCCCCATCAGCCAATTCGATCAGTCGTGGCAGAACGTCCGCCTCCCGTCCGGAAGCGACCAGAATCTCAGACAACAGCAGGTAGGGTCCTTTTCCTTTAACAGACAGTTTCGCATCGAAATACTCGTTCAGTTTTTTCAGTGCTTCTTCGGGCTGGTTTCTGCGAGCCAGAATCCGTGCCACCTGATAACTGAATGCTTCCGGATTTTTTGTGGTCGACTTGGCAGCGAAATCGAGAGCCTTTTCAGCCAGTTCCAGTCGGTCGGTGGCCAGAAACAGCTCGGCAAACGACTCGAATGTTTCTGTTTTGTTTCCCTGCAATGTCTGCAGGGCCTGCTGGGTGCGGTAATCCAGAGAGTAATCGTCCGGATTCGTGATCGCATCAAACACGATGGCAAAGGCGCGAGCCGCCTCTTCCTGCTGTCCGATGGACAGGTAAAGCTGGCCCAGCTGACTCATGATGGAAATATAGGGACCACCTTTTTTGTCGACAGTCTGACTGTCAATCGCCTTTTCGAAATAGGCAATCGATCCCGCCACATCCCGTTTTCTGAGGGCATAAATTCCCAGTTGACTCAGCAGTTCAAAGTTATCCGGATCAAGCTCCACCGCTTTTTGAGCGTAGCGGATGGCATCCTCTGTCTTTTCCAGCCGGAAGGCCAGTGGAATGATGCTGCGGTACAGTGGAATGGCGGTATCGTCAATTTTGATCGCTTTTTCGTAAGCCTCGTAGGCCTCCGAAAACTTATTCTGGTACTCATAAGCGCGGGCGGTCATGTACCAGGCCGCTGCCTCGCGTCGTTTTTCGACCTGCTCATCAGTGGCAGAGAGTGGCAGCTTGAACTCCGGCTTGTCATCACCAGGCTGCTGCAGAATCTCCAGCAGACTTTCCAGCTGGGCATTGGCAGGAATAGCAGGAGGCAGATCCTCGGCCGGTGGGACTGGTTCGTCCGCCCGAACAGCTGAAACCCAGAGCCCTGCTCCAAGAAACAGTCCAGCCGGAATGACCAGAATCAACCAGCCGATCCTGTCGTTGATTGCACGAGTGAAAGAAGTGAACATCGATGGTCGCTCCTTGCTGTTCCGCTGACATGTCACACGGCTGATGAATAAACCTGTCCCGCCCCCGAAAACGGTTTCCAGTCCTTCCCCCTCAGGAGATGAACCACACGTATCGAGCGAAACAGGGCAACTGACACATTCCTCTATTTTTACCAGTTCCTGCATATCTTACCAAGAGAGCTCTGCAACGGATAGCGGGAGATTCTGCCGATGACCTGCCAAAACAGCCAACTTCTGCAAAACAGACTGGGGAAAAACCTCCCAAAAATGACGATTCACAGATATTCAGGCCAGATAATCCCCTGAAATTCTTGACCGTATCGTGAATGGTCGATAAAAATTCAGATCGGCGAGTCTGATTGCGTTATCTGGAGAGTGTGTTAGTATTACGTAAATCTCTCACCTGACGAGAGTTGCAGGGGAGACCAGTACGCAGAAAGCAGGTTCGCTGCTCAGAAAATCCGTAATAAGGAGCCAAAAATCGAGACGACGCACCGAGTGAATGAACAGATCAGGATCTCGCCGATTCGGGTTGTGAACTTTGATGGTGAAATGCTGGGGGTCATTGAAACCTCCGAAGCGCAGGCACGGGCCACAGAAGTCGGGATGGACCTGGTAGAGGTTGCACCGAACGAACGCCCTCCCGTGTGCCGAATTATGGACTATGGGAAGTTCAAGTACGAGCAGAAAAAGAAGCTCAGTAAAAACACGAAACAGCACCAGGTCCAGCTGAAAGAAATCCGCCTCCGCCCCAAAATTGGTGAACACGATGTGGATTTCAAGATGAAGAAAGCACGCGATTTCCTCCTGCATCACGACAAGGTAAAGCTGACCGTCATGTTTAAGGGACGGGAAAACGCCCACCACGAACGGGGACTCGATATCCTTAAGAGCATGGTTAATTCACTGGATGATATTGCCAAACTCGAAAAGCCCCCCGGTATGGATGGACGGATGATGACTGCAATTCTGGCTCCGAAATAAGCCAGAGAGTGGCAGGTTGAAAGGCTTTCCCTCTGCGGGAAAGGTGACGAACTTCAAATCCGCCCTCCGCAGGCATTTCAGCAGGAAAAAGTTTTCATCCTGACCTGAAATGACTACCGTCCGTCAAAAATTCTCGCTATTATCCGCGACTCGCCTGTGGTTGATTGGTTCGACAACGGGTCCAGACGATTGTGTTCATTGAATTCAGTCGTTGTAACATAAACGATTCCCGGAACGTAAGTTCCGTCTAATTCTTGTTTTAACTCAACTGGTGAAACTGTGCCCAAGCAAAAAACACACAAAGGAATGCAGAAGAGGTTCAAAATTACAGCCTCAGGGAAAGCCAAGCACCGCAAAGCCAACCGTGGACACATTCTGGGGAAAAAATCAGGCGATCGGAAACGCGGTTTGCGGAGTGATGGAGTGATCACCGGTACCGTTGCCAATAAAATCGCCGCCGCCCTGCGACCTGGAAGATAAATTTGTGATCCTGTTTCGGGAAAAAATCATCCCCGAAAAAAGCGTTTAATTCACCACAATCGTTTGAATACCCGTCAGTTTGAGCAGCTGTCTCACTGCGGTTTGTTGATCAATATTTTCGAGTTTGAGCAGCGAGTTGCTCAACGGATGACCGGACGACAAGAGAGTCGACATGAAAGTTAGATACGGTAAAGCCCGCCTCCGCTCCAAACGACGCCTGCTCCAAGCAGCCAAAGGAAATTTTGGCGGTCGGAAAAATCTGAATCGTACTGTTCGGGAAACGGTAGTGCGTGCCCGCGCCTTTTCGTATCGCGATCGTCGCGTCCGGAAACGTGAAATGCGGAGCCTCTGGATCACCCGCCTGAATGCGGCCTGCCGTGAACATGGTCTCCGCTATTCCGAGTTCATCAATGGACTGGGTAAATCAGGTGTTGCTCTGAACCGCAAGTCCTTGAGTGAACTGGCATTTCATGAGCCAGCCATCTTCGCCGAAGTCGTTCAGTTGGTGAAGCAGAGCCTCTAAGCGAGTCCTGCCTGCTCATTGATAATCGCTACACCGAACAAGAGTTGAGGATCTCGATGAGCCTGCTGGAAGCCCTCGACGAGTATCAGGCGGAAGCACTCCGCGCGATCGAGGAGTGCCAGACGTCTCAGGAAATCGAAGACGTTCGAATTCGTTTTCTCGGAAAGAAAAAAGGCAAACTCAAGGACCTGCAGTCCCTGCTGGGAAAAGCCAGTCCTGAGGAACGCCCACAGTTCGGTCAACGGTTCAACACTGCCAAAGAAGCCGTTGAGACCGCCCTGGAATCTCGCAAAACGGCAATTGAAAAGCCTTCAGGCCCCAGAGATCAGTTTGATGTGACCCTGCCGGGCACTGCATTTGAACTGGGGAAACCGCACCCGGTTTCCCGCACAATCTCTGAACTCAAGGACATCGCGGGTCGACTCGGTTTCTCGATCGCAGATGGCCCGGAAGTGGAAGATGACTACCACAATTTTGTGGCGCTCAACATCCCTGAGGATCATCCTGCTCGCGATCCGCTCGATAATTTTTATCTTTCTGTCGCTCAGGCCGGACAGGGCGGAGCCTGGCTGCTTCGCAGTCAAACGTCAACGGTCCAGATCCGCGTGATGGAAAACACGCCTCCCCCCATTCGCATCGTCTCGACGGGCCGCGTCTATCGTCCGGACACAATTGATGCAACCCACTCCTGCATGTTTCACCAGATGGAAGGGTTGTTCATTGCCAGCAATGTGACCATGTCCAACCTGAAAACCGTGCTGAAAATGCTGGCGGTTTCCTACCTGGGTGATGACATCGCGATTCGCTTTCGCCCTTCATTTTTTCCCTTTACGGAACCGTCCGTCGAAGTGGATATTCAGTGGGGCAACAACTGGATGGAAGTGGGCGGGGCCGGGATGGTGGACCCAAACGTGCTGAGAGCAGTCGGGTATGATCCCGAACAGGTGTCTGGCTTTGCCTTTGGACTGGGAATTGAACGACTCTGCATGAAACGCTACGGAATCTCCGATATCCGTCTGCTGACAGGCAATGACCTGCGTTTCCTGAGCCAGTTCTAATTGACCACTTGTGTTTTCGGTGTAACAGGACCGTGGCTTTCGTGCTTGCGACGCGTCCAAACACCCCCGAGTTGTTGATCAAGCTGATCCTGACTCAGGTTTTTGGGGGTTCATCCAGATGGATGTTTAATGCTCCATTACAATGCTTGCAGGCGACATTCCTGTTCAGGAATTGGCGGGCCGCTTTAATCCGCTCATTGCAGTGTGGACAGTCAACATAAGCAGCCTGGACATTGGTCAAACCAGGCAGAATTGAAATCACGAGACTTCCACTGCAATGCTTGCAACTAACATTTTTCCCCAGAAAGTTCGTCGGAACCTTCAGAGGTGACCGACAGCCGGAGCAGTAAACATAAACACCTCGCGCTTCAACCAGGGGGACCTGAGTTGAAGTACTCTCACTGTTACCTGAACTGCTGACATCTTCCTTGTTCATCTCTTCCTCAGAGATCTCTTCCAGCGGGATGAACTCCGGGATTTCCACAAAGTTCATTTCCAGGTCCGGATTCAGCAAGGCCCGGCAGGTCTGACAGGTGACAAGGTTGGGTGGCATATCATCGCCGCAGTCGGGACAAGGGCCACCAGGCCAGGCTGGCATGATCAAAATCCTCTGGAATGAATACGAAATTACGAACCGCACTTCAGATAGAAGTGTGTAATTGAATCAAATCTGTATGGCCCGTTTTCGAAAGAAGAGACGTTGTGTGTGGGAATGAAAATGAGTCCCCACGAACAAACGTACTACTTAGTTTACTGAATTGTCGATCCAAAAAAATGGGGGACGGAGCAATTCCGGCAAACTTGTACAAAAATCTCCCTGCCCGGACAGATTCTACCCGATGGCAGGGAGATGAGTTGAAAGAGGATTCCGAACTATTTTGCCAGGCAATGCAATTTACTGGCCGTTTTCAGGAATAGGCGTCCGTTGGCCACAACCGGGGTCGAATAGCACAAATCATTGAGAGGAACCCGCCCCAGTTCCTGAAACGTTTTACCTGCAGAAAGCACGATCACGGTTCCATCTTCGTCGATCGTATAGATTCGGTCTTCCATCCAGATGGGAGAGCCACTGAAGTTGCCTCCCAATCGTTCCGTCCAGACCTCTTCACCAGTTTTGGCATCGATGCAGCTGGCAATCCCGACATCCAGAATCATGTAGAGCATTCCATCTTTATAAATGGGCGTGGGGACGTAGGGAATCTGTCGGGTCAGTTTCAACGAAACCGGCACATCCCCTTTTTGGTCGAGCGGTGCGGAGAAAAAGTTTTTCCCTTTCCCCCCTGCTCCACTGATCGCAATCACATGATCTCCACACAGCACAGGGGAACCAACCGTTCGTTCTGGAAAGCTTTCTGTCCGCCAGATCATTTCCCCGGTCTGGACGTTAAGTCCGGAGATCCCCATCATTCCCGCGACACAAATGACTTCTTCCACACCATCGGCACGAGTCCGGATGATTGGGCAGGCGTAAGAGGTCCTGCGGTATTCCCGCTCAGTTTCCCAGACGATTTTCCCCGTTTTCAGGTCGAGCCCATAAACCGCACTGGGACCCATCATGTCTTTGGGAACGATGACCAGCTGATTGTGGATGACGGGGGAACAGGAGGGTCCGTGCTGGCTGATGAATTCCCCCAGGTTCTGTGTCCAGACCTGGTCTCCGTTCATTGTCCAGCAGGCCACAATCATCTGGCCCGCATCCGCAAAAGAGGCCACGACAAATTCGCCATTGGTTACTGGAGATCCACTTGCATAGCTGTTTTTGTTGTGCAGATGCACGGTGTTGAGTGTGAGATCGCGCTGCCACTTCTCAGCACCGGTTGCCGGATCCAGACAGATGATACGGCGAACCGAACCATCATTCAGGCCGGTTGTCACAAACAGATGATTGTCCCAGACAACAGGAGAAGAGTGAGCCAGTCCGGGCAAATCCACACTCCAAGCATAATCCTGTTCTGTCCACTGAACCGGGAAACCGGTTTCAGAGGAAATTCCCTGACCGTTGGGACCGCGAAACCTGGGCCAGTTTTCTGCAGGGGCCTGTGTTGCAGCAAAAACTGCCAGCAGAACAAAAACACCACAGAGTCTTACGCAGTGCATCAGACTTTCCTCCGATGATCAGTGTCTGTTAATGGACGTTGAAAACAGAATAGGAGCTGTTGATCTATCAGGATAACAAGCCAGATCCGAGTCAGCCAGAGACTGATGATTTGTCGGGGCAAAAGGATAAGGACTTTGCGGGTGCCATCCCTTCAGTTCAGACGGATTTGGGAGCATCCTTGATCGTTCACCCACAGCCAGCCATAATCCGTCTTCGGCAAACGAAACGGCAGGCCTGTTTCGTGTCGCAAACCCTTTTTATTTGAGCCGGATCACTCATGAAAACTGACGAACTTCGCGAAGCTTATCTCGATTTTTTCACGCAGAAAGGATGCGTCCGCCGTCCAAGTGATGTGCTGGTGCCGAACGATCCCACTGTGTTGTTCACGCCTGCAGGGATGAACCAGTTCAAAAACCAGTTTCTGGGGATTGGCAAGCTCGAATTCACGAAGGCCACCACCTGTCAGAAGTGCCTGCGAACCGGGGACATTTCCAACGTGGGCGTGACGGCTTATCACCACACGTTTTTCGAAATGCTGGGGAACTTTTCTTTCGGGGATTACTTCAAGCGGGAAGCGATTCACTGGGCCTGGGAATTTCTGACCGATCCGAAATGGCTGGGGCTCAATAAAGACCGGCTGACGGTGACTGTTTACCTGGATGATGACGAAGCATTCGGAATCTGGGAAAAGGAAATCGGCCTGGACCCGAGCCGAATCAGCCGCGAAGACGAGTACGAAAACTTCTGGCCGGCAGGTGCTCCCACGGATGGCCCGGATGGAGTGTGCGGGCCTTGCAGTGAAATCTATTTCGAGCCCAGCGATGGCAAGAAAGTCGAAATCTGGAACCTGGTCTTCACGCAGTTCAATCGCGTTGGTTCTCCACCCGATAATCTGCGCCCTCTGCCAATGAAAAACATTGACACCGGGATGGGCCTGGAACGAACCGCTTCCACCCTGCAGGGGAAAACCAGCAACTTCGAGATCGATACCCTTCGCCCGATTTGTGAAACTGTGGGCGACTTGTTGAAGTCGAAGTACTCCTTTGATGGCGAACATGGCCGGGCAATGCGACGGATTACCGATCACGTGCGTGCGGTCACGATGTGTATTCATGAAAACGTTCTGCCCGACAACAACAAGCAGGGTTATGTCGTGCGGCAGTTACTGCGTCGGGCCGT
>JAGQQT010000610.1 GCA_020426065.1 Planctomycetaceae bacterium
TGTGTAGATACCAATGCCAGGAGGGAGGGTGAAGGAAGTGAATTTCCAATCAAACGGGACACTGGAAATGCTCTTGTCGCTGAAACAAAACTCCTCGACTGAGGTCAGGAGTCGCTTCCGAAGTAGCGGGCTGGAACCTCTGGAGCCTCAAATGGGGCTTCCGTGTTCTTCTTTTTCTGATCAGCAAACCTGACAAGACTGTAGTACACATCAAACCCCGATTTGATTCCGCTGGTCTCGGTGTGGATTTCCGGGTTGTACTGCACCTTCAGCAAGGCAATCGAACCCTCATGGGTTTCGACCAGCCAGAATTTGGGCTCGGTATCTCTCACAGTTGCCAGGGTCTGGTTGGGATCGACGGGCTCTGTTTTTGGTTCGTACAACCTGTTGATTTGAGCGTCCAGGCTTTCCCTGTTGGTTTCTTCCCAGACTTGTGATTCAACCTGGAGGAACTGCAGCAGATTTCCCAACAGGACTACCCCACCCTTGGCACGAACTGAACTGTGCAAATCTGTCTTATCAACATATTCGGGGCCTGGATTCACCGCCCGGGGGCCTTCTGTTTTTCCGGTTTCCAGATCGAGGTAGGTGTATGCCGATTCCCAGGCGATCTGCACATGATGTTCCTGCCTGAGAACATTGGCTGGTTTCAAGCCCGGCATGGTGGAAAAAGAGGAGTTAAAGTCATCCGCGGGACTCTTCCCGAGAAACCCGGACTTCTGTCTGTCTTCCAGGCTCAGGCCAGATAAGCCAGAGTATGCGTCCTCCGGCATGCCAAATGGATCATTCAGCACATACTCGGGCAGGTGGAACGGGATTTTTCTGGCGCCAGGACTGTCTTTCAGAAATCTGTCCAGATCTCTCTGGGCATTATTCGCCGGCTCAACATCGAGCATCTCCAGCGACCAGTCCCCATTGGAAAGCAGGTGGAAGGCCATTTCCGCAATCAATTTACGTCCATTCGGGTCGGTGACGATTGTAGAAATCGCAACCGCAACTCCATCATTCACATATAAAGTTTCAATATCCAGCTTGCCAATATCTTCACATTGCCAGAGTTCAATCAGATCCTGTTCCCATTGCTTCAATGCGGGATAACCAGTCAGGGATTGTTTAGAATCAGCTGAGGAACAGATTACCCCCAGAACCCGTTTGATACCGTTTCTAAGTGGTTCATAGTTCCCATTTTCTGCCAGGAATTTTTTCCCCTGCTGATAATAGTGCAGCAGTTCCGCCGGCATTGTCTGGCCATCGCCGCTGGAGGAATTTTTCCTGGTAAAAATCTTCCAGTGAGACCAGGTCCCTTTCTTCCAGATTTCAATGCGCACTGGATATAACTCCTCGACATAACCCAGCAGCGAGGGGAGTGCCTTTGAACGCCCATTCTCCCAGCTATCATCTCCCTGCCCATCGCCCCGCATTGTGGAAATCGCATGCAAAAATGCCCGCTTCTCTCCACTGACAATCTCATCCAGCTTCGTCCAGAACTCATTATCCAGTTCCTCGCGATCTCTCAGAAACTGCTGCTTCATTTTTTCCAGTGTCAAATAGTCTTCAGGTCGATAGGCATTCTCCCAGCCCATATCAACCACCAGATGTCCTTCTACAGATTCGGAATAACGGATGATCCCCGATTCCAGCTTGCAATATTTATTCCAGGTATCGGTCAGCAACTGATTGATCTGCTGGATTTCATTGGCGTTCAACTTCACAGATTGAGCAAACCAGTGTGTCAGCCGCACCTGCCCCGATTCTTCCCAGTAGAGGTACTGCCGTTTTTCCTTCTCGTATTGGGCATTCAGATCCTCAACGGTGGGAGATGCAAATGGATCAACAGCTTTGTGCTGTTGTGGAGCAAAGGCTGAAGGTGCTTCGACATGTCCCTCACCATGTTCAAGCGTGGAAACCTCGACCATTTCCGTCTTCGGCTCTCCTTTCAACTGGACCCGAACCAGCCACTCCGTCCCCCGCTTCAGGGTGACCTGGTCTCCTTCCAGCAGGTAACTATCCGAGTCGCCATCGATCTCGACAACATATTCTCCCGCCTGCAGCCGGGTTTTTTGACCAGCCTCAGTCACCGTGAGCTGGTCGACGATCTCATTCCCTTTCCGGATCCGAATCGGCACTTCCGCCGCTCCATTACTTTCAATCCGAATCGTTCCCTTGCCCGTCTCCAGAATGAGGATTCCCGCCATCCAGATCAGAACGCCAGCCAAAGCCACTAAAGCCAGCCACGTGGTGATCGAACTTTTCTGGCTCTGCAATCTGGTGACCGGTTGTGGTGGATCGATCAGATTCGGACGCTGCAGATGAGCCTGCCAGCGGCTGAGCAGTTCTGCCAGTTCCCGGGCCGACTGAAATCGCTGATTGGGATCTTTGGCCAGCAGACGACTGATGATTTCCTCCAGCCAGGACGGCACATCCGCATTGATACTCGAAAGGGAGCGGGGAGGATCGTTACTGATCCGATTCAACACTCCCATGGTTGTCTGTGCTCGAAAAGGAGACCGCCCCGTGAGCATGAAGTACATCACACTTCCGAGTGAAAACAGATCACTGCGGGAATCGATCTCATCCCCATGCGCCTGTTCGGGAGACATGTACTGGGGTGTTCCCGCAATGATGCCGCTGCGGGTCATGCTGGCGTCATCAATCGCCCGTGCCAGTCCGAAATCTGTAATCTGGACTCGCTCCACT
>JAGQQT010000611.1 GCA_020426065.1 Planctomycetaceae bacterium
GATGTGGGATCCTGAATCCAAAAAGTCCAATTCAATCCGACAGGAGGTGCTTGCGGCAGTTGAGGCTAGAAACGGGAAGCCTATGACAGCATAGTTTGTTGCCCCAGCAAGGACGAGCAATCGTCCAGAATGGTTACGATGGCTTGATGAAGGCAACGCCTTCAATCGTTCGCCGGGTGCCATTGCCACGCTTGCGTGGCAATGATTGTGCTGACTCATTAAGTTTGCCAGCACGAGCCTCGACATGATTCTGCACACTTTGCATGCCCACGACGGGCGTGGGCATGGCACCCGGCGTGAGAATTTTCATCCCGATAGTTGCCACGGGCGGCTTGCCGAACAATGACTCGTCCTGATTTCTGCAGGACATTTCTACGTAGGGCCGGTTTCTTACCGGCCAGCGTCAGGCTATTTGCATCGATCAAGGCCGGTTGGAAACCGGACCTACTGACTTTCAAACCCCAAGTCTCAAATCCCCTGGCCCGGGTGTGGTTCCGGGAACAGCATGCTGACTGAGGTTCGGTCGTGGATGGAGCGGATGGCGGCGGCGAAGACTTCGGCTACGCTCACGACGACCAGTTTCGGGAAGTCCAGCGGAAGCGGTTCGATCGTATCGGTGGTGAACAGGGCTTCGATCGGGCTGTTCTGAATTTTGGGGACTGCTGCCGGAGTCAGGGCTGCGTGCGAGACCGCTGCAAAAATCCGCTCTGCTCCGCGGGACTGCAGTAACTCGGCCATCGAAATCAGGGTGCCGCCCGAGATTGTGAAGTCATCGACAATCACGACGTTCTTGTTTTTGACATCTCCAATGATTTCCAGAACTTCTGCCTGCTCGGAATGATCCACCCGCTCCTTGTTTCCGATGACTACTGGCACGCCCAGCAGTTTTGCAAACGCGGACGCTCCTTTGGCAAAGCCGACATCCGGACTGCAGACTACCAGGTTTTCCAGCTTGAGCGTGGCGATGTGCCGGGCCAGGGTGAAGCGTCCGTAAAGATGATCGACCGGGATCTGAAAGAATCCCTGAATCTGCGGACTGTGCAGGTCCATCATCAGGCAGCGATCGGCTCCCGCCTGCTCAATGGCGTCCGCACAGACTCGCGCCCGAATGGAAACTCGCGGCTCATCTTTCTTGTCCCCCTTGGCATAGCTGAAGTAGGGGACCACTGCGGTCACACTCTGGGCACTGGCTCGTTTGAGGGCATCAATCCAGAACAGCAGCTCCATGAAGTTATCGTTGACCGGCTGATGGACTCCCTGAATGATGAAGCAGTCCCGCCCGCGAACATTCTCTAACGCTCGCACAAACACATTGCCATCGCTGAAACGATGCGTTTCGGCGGGAGTCAGACGCATTCCCAGTTCCCGGCAAATTTCTTTGGCCAGTTGTGGATTGGCTGATCCGGCCAGAACTGCCAGGTCTCCCTGAGGAGCCTGAAAGGGCATGGGACGGGGTCCGGTATAATCGTGATGATTCATCACGAAACTTTCTATGGTGAGCAAAACGGGCAGGTGGGACTTCCGTTGTGAAAACGGTTCCTGCCAACTTACCAAGAGCGGCGTATTTGCCAACCGTGAGCCGCCAAAATTCCCGGCTCAACCCGGTTTTCTCGCCGTTTGTGCGAATTATCGGATCACAGTTCCGTCATCATCTGGCTGCTCGGCAATCTGAAGGACCGGATCGATCCGGCGGATCAGAACGATTTCATCGGGCCGGAGGAAACGTGGGCTCTTTTCAATGACTTCGGTCCGAAACGGAAGTTCCTGACGCAGCTGTTCGAGCTGACTCTGGCGGATTCCCACCAGCCCCTGCGGGTTTTCACTCCAGAAATCGCGGATTTCCTCTTCGGAATGATAACGGGAAACGGGTCGAGCGGCGTAGAAGGGCAGGTTGGGAGCGAAATACTGATAGGTGGCAAAAGGAATTTCCTTTGGCCCAGATTCCAACACAGCTCTTCCAATCTGACTGCTTTCCTGTGCCCGGCTGATCCAGGGAACAATTCCGGCAAAGACAACCAGGCAGAAACTGACCGACATCAGTCCCATCTGTGGCAAGGGGAGTGAGCGTTCCGGAGAAGTTCGCTTCCATTCCATCCACGCTCCCACAGAAATGGGAAGCAGTCCGGCCAGGGCAATTGCGGAATAACCCGGCAGCAGAAAGACGGAAACCACCGGGAAGGCAATCATGACCCCCACGCCCGCCAGAATCAGGCTGCGGCCTCCCCAGACAAACGCCCAGTCAGGCATTGTCAGTGCTCCTTCCGACCAGCGAACCAGCGACCAGCCAGTGAGCAGGGCCAGTGCCGGATAGCAGGGGAGAACGTAGTTGGGAAGTTTGGTCTGGGCGATCGAAAAGAACAGGATGTAAACACCAACCCAGCAGAGCAGGAAGGTTAATCCGAATCGGTCTTTCTCAGATGTCCGAACAGCCCGGGCGGACTGCATCAGTGAGATCGGCAGAAAGACCGACCAGGGAAAAAAGCCGATCAGAATCGCGATCACGTAGTAAAAGAAGGGACCACTGTGTCCTTCCATGGCTGAGGAGAAGCGTCCCACGTTGTGATTTCCGAGAAACCCTTCCAGCCAGGCTCCATTCGTCGCCCAGCCCACGGCCACATACCACGGCAGAGCAATGCTCCCCACGGCCAGCACAATCAGCCAGGGACGCATCTTCCACAGAGCGGCGAAG
>JAGQQT010000612.1 GCA_020426065.1 Planctomycetaceae bacterium
TGGTAATGATTTCGCGAATCAGCTTTCCGGCCTGGTGTAATTCAGGCGAGTAAGCATTTGCAAGCGATAATGCCCTGGTATACTGACCTGACTCTATAAGCGCTGCTCCCAACAAAAGAATGTCTTTTTCAGTGGCACTTTCAAGCATGGTAATCTTTCCAGGACGGTAAACGGCCCCGATGAGGAGGTCGACCGCTTTCTCTGCTTGTCCCTCTCTGATCAATTCAAATCCGCGGACCTGTCTGGAATTTTCGCGTTGACTGGAGAGTACATGTGCGATTCGGGCTGTCTGTTCGCTATCAGTTGATTGTGTGAGAACATTTCGCGGAGATTCAGGCCGAACCATGTCCACCAACCACATTAATACCTCCTCGGCGCGACGGATTTCCTCAGGGAGGTTATTGGCACTGGCGATTTCACGAGCTTCTTGAACGACCGGTATTGCAGCTTCGGGGCCAGACAAATTCAGAACAGCTAAAGCGCGATTTACAAGACATCCCGGTAGTTTATTGTATTTGTTGTTTTGTCGAAGTAGACCAGCTTCCTCATCCGATATCCGGATAGCTTCCTGGTACCGCTTCAGAGAAATCAAGACCGTTACCTGATTTCCGAGGCAACGAATAAGGATCTCCTTACAAGGGTGTTTATCTACTCCATACGACTCTGCTTCCATGAGATTCCTACAGATCGCTTCCTCCTCTCTGTGCTTTTTAAGAGCACTCCCCATGTCTTGGAGTTCACGTAGACAGACAGCCTGATTTCCCAGCGATGTTGCCAGTCCCAATTGATCATCTAGATATCGATACAGTCGTTCAGACTCCTGTGATCGATCCAGGGCGAAATCGAATTCGCCGCAGTTGTACAACAGGTTTGCTTGTGTATCCAGGATATGTACTCGCTCAGACGGTGTACGACTTTGCGCCAGAAGTTGCTCGTAAATTTTCAGCGCGCTGGGGATGTCTCCCACTAGCTCCAAAGTCTGTGCTTGGAGTATCAGGCATTCCCACAGCAATCCGTGCCTATTATGAGATTCACAATATTGGACTACAATTGCGAGTTGCTGAAGTGTTTCGCGATATCTGCCATGCTTCTTATTGACTTCTGCTTGCACGCTGAGTTGTAGGATTTCCTGATCGGCTTGCCGAGTCCGCTCTTGCTGTTGCAGGTCGTTGAAATATGTGGCAGTATATTCTCTCTGATGGTCAACACCAAACGGAGTGAAACGCAAAGGTGACGAGCACTTGGGACAACTAGAGATCAACCGGGTATCTTCTGATAGAGTTTCAGGCCAGTTGGAACACAATTGATCATTCTGTAATCTGATGTTCTCTGCGAGGATTTCAATTATGCGATGGTCAGGTTCAAACAGATCTAGGCACCAGGGGCACGCAGCTGACCAGTGGTCTTCCCATTTTTTTTCATTTCGGTCATAGAATCTGGTGCATGTCACCAAGGGTAAATGATTATCAGGCAGACCAGTGGGGTTCTGCTTACTAGCCAAATCAACAGGAGTTTCTGAGCTTTCTACTGGGGGGCAGCTAGATAAAACTCCTTCAGCATGGATAAGTGCAAACCCACCGCCACTGTATATTGCCCACTCTCGCTTATCTGCTGGGCAGACTGCTAGCTTCAATGCAGCCCACTCTGCTACGGGATACCAAGCAGACTCTAGCCCCTGTGCATCTATCATAACGAGTGCTTCTCCTGTGCTTCTCATCGTCAGACGATGTGACTCCTTAAAGATGGGATTCCAGCGTTCATCGGTGATGTTGCTGATCTCAGTTGAGGCGGCGAACTTCGAGGCTGAGGGCAATTCGACGGCTTGCAAATACCCAAGGTCGTCTTCGATCAGCACGAGGCGGTTGTCAGGTGAAAACTGAAGGGTGTGCGTATGGGAAAGATATGAGCTATTTGACAATTCTGTTTTGGGAGGAACATGTGCCAGTTCATTGATAGAATAATAATCCCAGACCTTTACTGATCCCGTTGTGGAACTAGCTGCTAACAGGTGCCCACTTCCGGAAAACTTGACACAGGTTACTCCCGAATCCAACTCAAGGTGGTGTAGCAGTTCAGCTGTTCGGCAGTTCCAGATTAGAACTGCTCCATCCATAAAACCGGCAACCAGAAATGTTCCTGATGGAGAGAAATCGACAGAGGACAGCTTGTCTCTCTGGCAAAACCTATGCCGCTCTAAACCTGTTTTGAGATCCCAGAGAGTCACCGTTCCCAGTGGAATTCCGCACACAAGGCTTCGGCAATCCGGCGCAAATGCCATGGCGTCAGGTGTGATGGAATCAGGTCCCATCGAGACAACTCCTCCGAATTCGTGAGATCTGGCATATTGATGTGCCACATCAAACTCATCACCCCCCAAACAATGCACCTGCAATCCGGAAAGCAAATCCCAGATGCGTACAGTCTGATCCCAACTGATGGAGGCGATGACAGATGCATCAGAAGAGACGATGGCATTGACTATTTCCATCTGATGACCATGGAACACATCCAGGCAACTGCAATTGTCACTGCTCCAGGTCATAAGAGGAGGAGGCCCGATCGGAGTTGCTTGTCCTTTGGTTAGAAACCAGCGTCCATCGGGCGAGAAACGTATAAAACCACTGGGGCGACTAGGTGAAACGTGGGCCTTGGTCGCAGCATAAAGTGACAACAATGAATCTTGAGTT
>JAGQQT010000613.1 GCA_020426065.1 Planctomycetaceae bacterium
TTAAGTGCCCCGGATATTAACGACCAGTGCATTCGAAATCTGGTCCTGGACAAAGCGGGGAGAAATGCCATGCATTCCTTCCCCTTTGGCGTCCCGTCGCAACTGCTTGACATTCTCGGAGGTGAAGCCGGGCAGCGTCTTGCCGTTGTACAGTTTGAGTTTCTGCATCACGCTCAGGCTGTGATGCTTGGCCTCTTCCAGCCGGGTCAGCACTGCCCACATCGCAGCCGTTTCGAGCGTATGGGGAGCGATATGTTTGCCCCGCACCCGGCGCTGATTGTAATCCTTCTCGTAGATCCGGATTTCCTCAGAGAGCTTGGTGACGTAAGGAATATCAATCTTGATGGTCCGGTCCCGCAGCGCTTCCATGAATTCATTGGATTGCAGCTTGCGGAATTCCGGCTCGTTCGTGTGACCAATAATGACCGTGTCGATATCGGTCTGGGCAAATTTCTTCGGCTTGATCTTGTGTTCCTGGGAGGCTCCCAGCAGATCGTACAGGAACGCGACATCCAGCTTGAGCACTTCGATAAACTCAATCAGTCCCCGATTGGCGACATTGAATTCCCCATCGAAATTGAAGGCACGGGGATCACTTTCGGAACCATATTCGGCGATCTTCCGATAGTTGATGTCCCCTGTCAGCTCGGTGCTGTCCTGGTTCTTTTCATCTTTCGGCTGAAACGTACCGATCCCGACCCGGTCCTGTTCGGACAAGGTGACCCGACGGATCTCGACCGTTTCCAGCACTTTCGTCCAGTCGCCGCCAAACTGCCGCAAGCGTTCCTGGAAGTAATAACGACTGAGCGGGCAGATATCGCCCACAATTTCGATGGCATATTCTGGATTCGCCTCGGCATTGAGCTGTTCACAGAACTGTTCCCGAAAACTGGTTGGAATGAGTTGCAACGGCTCCCCATTCATCGGATCCCAGGTGACGGTGCCATCCGATTCCTTCCAGCCAAAGCTGTACAGGGCGCCGGCATCGGTATGGGAGTAGCGTTCAATCCCTCGTTTTAACAGTCGGGCAATCGTACTTTTGGATGAGCCGACCGGTCCGTGCAGTAACAGCACACGTCGCTCCGCTCCATATTTGAGCGCTGCCGACTTGAAGACATTGACCAGTTCCATCAGGGGCTGCGTGAGTCCGAAAATCGCATCCTGACCTTCGTTATGAGGATCATCAAAGAAGCGATAGCGGATCAGGTTCTCTCGGCTGCCTTCTACCGGGTAGGTGCCCTCCTGCATGATCATGTCGTACAGCCGTTGCCAGGCTGTTCGGCAGACATACGGTTTTTCACGCACGATATCCAGATAATCGGCAAAGGAGCCCTGCCAGTTTTCCTGCTGAAAACTGTCGGCCTTCAGCTGGGAAGACCAACTGCTCAAAAGCTGTTGTCCACTCGTCACGGCATACTCCTCTCAATCTGAGGAACACTCGGAGACCAGTTGTCATTCGGATGTTTTTGAGATCCGAATGCGTGCGAATTCCGGCCGCGGGTTATTTTCGATCTCGCGGCAAGTCATGAGAGCGCAAAGTGAGAGTAAAGATTCTGCTGCAGTAAATTAAACCGCTGGCGTCACGGGTTTCGATATCGACACTGTGTTACGAATACAGCGTTACGAATACAGCCGGGGAGGGGAAACAGAGGACGCCATCCTGGCGAGGGTGGGTTTCTGCAGCTTGTCAATTCAATCCTGGATCACATGGGTCATCAGTTCGCCTGAAACAGGTTCGAAAAGTTGACAGATGTGGTCGCGCCATTCACGACTCGCTAGTATTATCCGACCGGGAATTTCGAGAGGCAAGATCAATCTTGTACCAGAACAATGAAACAGTGACATCGGAGTCCTGCTGGTAAGTCCTGCTGATCAATTCTCTCACTACTCAGCAATCCACGGCATCCCTTCGAAATGCGGGCAGCCCTGTGCAATCCTCCCGGGACTCCGGTCTCTTGTTTTTATGGTAAGTGGTCAAAATGAATACATCCGATACACAACTTCCCCGACAGTTAGTCTCCGTCGATTTAAATGATCGTTCCTATGACATTGCCATCACTTCGCATCAGTGGGCGCTGTTGCCAGAAATGCTGCGGGAATGGACCGGCCGGAAATCGTACCTCAGTTCTGAACCAGGTCAGATGCTGCTCGTGACCGACGAAAACGTCGCCAGGCTGTTTGCCAACGAGATTGCAGAACTCTGCCGGAAGGCTGGCTGGAACGTCGTCATGGAAATTCTGCCTGCGGGTGAAAAAACAAAATCGCAGGAACAAACCACTCGACTCTATGATCGTCTGGTTGATATGCGTGCGGACCGACGCACACTGGTGCTGGCCGTTGGCGGGGGCGTGATTGGTGATCTGGCCGGTTTTGTTGCCGCCTCCTACGCCCGGGGCCTGCCGTTTGTGCAATGTCCGACAACCCTGCTGGCAGCGGTGGACAGTTCCGTGGGGGGGAAAGTGGGAATCAATCATCCCCGCGGCAAAAACCTGATCGGCGCTTTTCATCAGCCGCTGGGCGTTTTCATCGATACCTCGGCGATCGTCACGTTGCCGGAACGGGATTATCGCTCCGGTCTGGCCGAGATCGTGAAATACGGTGTGATCCTTGATGAATCGTTGTTCGAAAAACTGGAACAGCAGGTTGCGGCCATTCAAAAACGGGAACCGGAAATCCTCACCGA
>JAGQQT010000614.1 GCA_020426065.1 Planctomycetaceae bacterium
TTGTGTACACTCGTTGTATGAAGGGCCATCAGGGGTTTAAGCATGTCGACTCAGCATGATCTCGAATTTTTGCGGACGATTTCCGAACTGACTTACTGCAATCCGTTTCTTCCCGAACGGCTCGTGCTGGAACGTCGGGCGTTGGGCGAGACTTATGTCGCTGAAGGGAAGCAGGCCTGGAGCAGGGAACTGGGACTGGGGAATGATGACCGACCCAATGTTCAGCAAATCACGCAACGAGCCACACAGTTATTTGAGCAATTGCTGGAACATCCACCTGCCGAGCTGCAAGAAACACTGTTGCTGGATTTGCAGACTTATGTCCTTTACTACCGGTACTTCATGCAGCATCAGTTAGTCAGCGCGTCTCCAGAACTGCTCGATCGGGAAATGCTCAGTCAGTTGTGGCAGCGGTTCTGGAACGATTACCAGAAGGGAATCAAAACGCTCTGCAGAACAAATCCTTCCATCACCAAAGCCGCACATCTGTTTGCCTGCCTGTTTCAGGTACGACGTGCTTTTTACCACATCTATGACTGCATTCTGGGAGACTCCCGCGCAATCATTCAATTGCGGGCCATGGTCTGGCAATCAGTGTTCACGCACAACATGCGAAGATACCAGGAGACGCTGTTTCATCGGCTCAACGAAATCCCGACACTGATCACCGGACCTTCAGGCACCGGGAAGGATCTCGTCGCACGCTCGATCGGCATGAGCCAGTTCATTCCGTTTGATCATCGCAGTCGGACATTTGTCACCAAAGGTGAGTTATTCATTCCCTTAAACCTGTCTGCTCTTTCTCCCACATTGATTGAGTCGGAACTGTTTGGCCACAAGAAAGGGAGTTTTACAGGTGCAACTTCGGACAATGCCGGGTACCTGGAATTGTGCAGCCCACACGGTGTTGTCTTCCTCGATGAGATTGGTGAACTTGAGCAGACGATACAGGTGAAGCTGCTGAGGGTGTTACAGAATCGAACCTGGGCACGCCTGGGCGAAACGACACCGCGGTCCTTTCAGGGAAAAATCATTGCTGCGACAAATCGTAATTTACAGAATGAAATTGAGCAGGGACATTTTCGGCTCGATCTGTTTTATCGGCTTTGTGCCGACAGGATTGTCACGCCAAGTCTTGCAGATCAGCTGGCAGATTCGCCCGATGCACTACAGTCCCTGATCGGACTGCTGGCACTGCGGATCGCTGGAGATGCGGCTGCGGAGGTTGCTCAGGAGACGATGCAATGGATTGAACAGAAGTTGCCGCGTCAATACAGCTGGCCGGGAAATGTCAGAGAGCTGGAGCAATGCGTGCGGAATATTCTTATCCGCAGTGAATATCAGCCATCGATCGTTCAGTCAAAAGAGAATCTGAATGCATGCGATCAGTGGTTGGAACAGATTCGCGCTCGTCAGTTGACGATCGAAGAATTACATCGCAGCTATGCAACCTGGGTTTATGCTGAGGTCAACAGTTACGAAGGAACTGCACAACAGCTGGGAATTGACCGACGCACGGTCAAATCCTGGCTCGACCAGGAATTTTTGAGTCGCCTGATGGACCATGCTGGCACTGAAGCATATTCCGAGAACTACTAGCGCGTTTCAGGGAATCTGGTTAGACTGGTGGAGCTTCGAGATAGTGTCGCGATGCGGTTGGCCTGTGAGCGTTTGCCATTGCCTGAACCTGCCTATGGTCCGGTCACATTATTCAACTCGACCGTAACTTGCTGGGCGGTGTAACTGTCGGAGTGGAGGGATCCCGTAGTAAAGGATGCCAACTCCAGCTCAATTGCTTATGACAAATACAATGGGCGTTGAAGGGAGCAGTGGAACATGGAACGTTCTATGCAGCATAACGCAATTGAAAATTCCAGACTGGAGGCACATAAAACAGGAACATTCGATTAACGGACAGTCTCTTGTCACAATGCGTCCAGGATAAATGTATTTTACATCTCGGTAGGGATTCATTTCAGCGGGCAAGTTCATACCGCTCTTGGTTTATTTCAGCATTAGTTCCAGAGCATACTTCCATACTGCTTCCAGCTTCTTTGGAATTTTATCGCAATTACCGAAGAACACCTCGTGCCTCTCTTCATGCAATCACGTCCTGGATGACTTGGCCTGCAACGTCTGTGAGCCGGAATCGTCTTCCATTGTATTTGTAGGTTAGACGTTCATGGTTGATCCCCAGTAAGTGCAGGATCGTGGCATGGAGATCGTTCAGATGCATTTTGTTTTCAGCGGCCTTGTAGCCGATTTCATCTGTCGCACCATAACTGGTTCCCCCTTTTGCTCCACCGCCTGCTAACCAGGCAACAAAGCTGTGCGGGTTGTGATCGCGACCTGGTTTGTTGCCAGTTTGAGCGATCGGTAAACGGCCGAACTCGCCGCACCAGATCACGAGTGTGTCATCCAGCAAGCCACTTTGTGCAAGATCGGTCAACAACCCTGCGACGGGCTTGTCTGTTTCTCCTGCGAATTGTCGATGATTACCTTCGATATCACTGTGGCCATCCCAGGACCGCTGGTTCTCCATACCTCCTGAATAGATTTGGACAAATCTGACACCACGCTCGACCATACGCCGGGCGATCAGACACTGCCGGGCGAAGTGGTCGCAGCGATCATCTCCTATGCCGTACAATTCCTGAGTCTGCTTTGACTCGGCCTGGATG
>JAGQQT010000615.1 GCA_020426065.1 Planctomycetaceae bacterium
GAATCCATGATCGATTCGTAATTGTTGCTCTGCTGACCTGCCCGGGTTGGAACTTCGACGACGGCCAGCTCCCGTTGATGTCGAGGCTGTGTTTCCAGCGCGAGGGCAAAATCCTGTTGCATCTGCTGGCTGAGTGTCTGATTCGGAGTTCCGAAGAAGAAGGTCTGATCCGGATCAATCAGCTCATAACCGTAGTGAATATCATTGGCGATCAACAACTGGCTCATCGTGTAGAATTCTTCGATGCCATCGGGGGATACGATCAGCAGGACATATGGCTGTTCGGCCGCATACGGCCCCCGTTTCCAATGTTCCAGAATGGCGATCGCCAGCGGATTCTTCGTGGGGGAATAGTCCGTCAGCTGCACTGAGTCTACTTCGAGAAGTTCTGGCTGCACCTTGATTTTCTGTTTGCGGCATTCCACAAAGATCGGGGCATGAACCTGACCGCTTTTCCGATCCAGTGCGACTATCTCATACTCATTCGATACCGGTTTCTGCTGGTTCTTCTTCTGTTCCAGCAAAGTCGTCAGACGTTTGATTTCCTGAGCCAGCTGTGGAGCGGTCTGCTGCAGTTCCTGTAACTGCTGGGCAAGATTCATCTGTTGTTGCCGGGTCTGTTGCAGTGACATCTGGCTGGAGTTCATTGACGTCTGCAACTGTTGACGTTGCTGCTGGAGTTCTTCGCGACGCTGCTGAGCCTGAAGAAGTTGATTTTTCAGCATGGCCAGCTTTTCATCCCGTTGGGTCTGCTGCTGAAACTGTGTCTGTCGCCGCATCCGCGTGGTTGCATCAGCATGCAGATCGATGTCATAACCCGGTGCATCTGTTTGCCCTTTGGTTGCTGCCGGTTGCCATGATTTCCAGCGGGCTGTTCCAATCTCGGCAGGAGCAAATCCCGTTTCCGGCAGTGTCAACTGCTCGGCTGAAACCGATTCTCCCGCAACCAGCAGTGGTGTTTCGGCTACCTCAACAGGATCTTCCTGTCTGGTCTGGTAGCTGGGATGGACATTTCGGGTAATGATCAACAGCAGTAAAATCAGGCTGCCCATGGCGCAGACCAGGACCGCCAGAAACGGGAATAGCGAAACCGCCATCTCCGATTGTGATCTTCGGCGTGACATGGGCGGTCTGATTCAGGAAAAGTTCATGGGGATAAGACAGGAGTGATTCAGGCCGCACGATGTGCCGAGCCAACGCGGGCATTGAGCAGCTGAATGGCGGCCGTCAGTGAGTTCAAGGTCTGATCGAGTGTATTGGTGATTTCCCGGGTATTGATCGACTCATCAATCCGGGCCTGCAGTTCGGTCAACTGCTGTTGTTTGCTGATCATTTCCTGAAGCAGGATTGTCTGCTGTTTCTGTTCCACAGCCTGTGTATGCAGGGACTGATTCAGTTCGGCCACTCCTTCGTTCCAGTGAGACAGCGTCGTATCCAGTCCACTAATCTGGGACCGCAGTACACCGGCTTCGGTTTGCCGCAGGTCCTCCCGATGCTGGCGTTCCTCGGTCAGCATGGCATCCAGATTCTGTTCCACCAGTTCGGTCATCCGCACCTGCTCGCTGTGCAGCATGTGAGTCATCCGCTCCTTGAGATCCGACAGTGTTTCCCGCCACAGTCGGACAGAATCGGAAACAATCTGTTCGGAAGCCGCGACAAGATTCTGAGAGATTTCAACCTGAGCGGCGACCGGGGCAGGGTGCTCCTCGCGACGAAACCGGATTGCGAGCTGACGGTCAATCTGCTCTTCAATCCGATTGAGCAGATCATCCTGTCGACTGCGGATCAGGTAAGTGGCAAACACGAGAACCAGCGACAGTGAAAGCGAAAGAGCAGTTGTATCGAAAGCCACTCCCAGTCCGCTGGTCACTTCCGTCAGTGACTGGTCCAGCTGTTCGGGAGAGACATTCGCAATCGCGATCGTAATCCCCATCACCGTTCCCAGAAAGCCGACGATCGGAATCGCCCAGCTGATCGTATTCACCAGGCCCAGTTTCTGCTGTGCCCGATCCAGATCCAGTTCGGCACAGTGCCGTAAATGAGAATCCAGGTTTTCTGTGGAAGCGGTTTCCCGCACAAATTCAGCAGCGTGCTTCAATCTCTGGATGGAAACCGAATTCCATAAAGGGGCCGCGGTGGACTCAATCTGATGCAGCAGTTCTGCTGAAAAATCCTGAGAGGCTGTGCTGATTTTTGAAGCTTCCGTGAGAATCTCACTCGCCTGATTCAGTGAGCGGCTCTCATCCTGCAGCTCCCGCCAGCGGAGAAAGAGTGTGGCAATCCCGCAGAAAAACAGGGCCATCGTGATATATTCGAGCGGATGGCCGCAGGTGTAGCGAATCAATAAGCCCTGGTAAACGGGGGCAAATGGAAGGGCTCCGTAAAACAGAAAGCAGCCCATCATACCCCATAAAATGGCATTACTGAGAATTCCAGCCTGTCGGGAAGTCCTGCGGACAGGAGAAAGAGTGATCGAACCGTCGCTCATGAATTCAGGCTCCAGCGGAGATGCCAACCCTCACCGCTCCAGGTATAATTACGAACAGACCGCATCTCTAAAAGGTGTCGCACTTCTGCGAATCTATGCGCGCTATCTTTAAAATCGGCGTTCGTCTGCCCATAACCTGAATAACACTCACTCTTTGCGTATCTCCCCCATCTTACGAGGTGCCGATGAAAG
>JAGQQT010000616.1 GCA_020426065.1 Planctomycetaceae bacterium
TTTCCATCGGCATCAAGAACTTTCACCAGCGCCCGGCAGGATGTTTCCGGGGCAATGCTGGCATGAATTTCCGCTGAGGTCCAGCAGCCAATCTTGTAAGTTCCTGAAACCCCGACCTGAACTTCCATCTCCGCCTGGGCGTGTGCTCCCCCATTCAATCCTGACATGAGCAGCAGGATGAAGACAACACAGCGAGATCGCCAGCGGGTGACCAGATGTTGTTCAGAAGTTGGAGGCTGCATACATTTCCAGATCATCATCAGATGAATCAGAGGACGGTTCAGGTCTTTCAGGCTAACGCCTTGAATGACGCCATAATGCCAGCCGGATCCAGTCCCTGATAACCCATCTGCTGCCAGAGTCCTCCCGAACCTTCCTTGTGAGTTCCGATGTTGTTGTAGGATCCCTTGAAGCCATACTTCAACAGTTCTGATCCGAATCGGCAACCCAGGCCGGTATTCACATTGAAGCCTTCAGCCACCAGCACTCGGGGTGCCTGAGCAAGTTTCTTCATCATGGCCGGGTCGAAGACGTTCAGAGTTGGTTTGTTGATCAGACCCACATGTTTGCCATTCCCCTGCATGGTGATGACCGCATCCAGAGCCCGGTACAGTGTTTCGCCGAAGCTGACGATGTACCCGTCTTTTCCTTCACGTATTACTTCATCGCGTCCCGGCACAAAATCATAGTCCTCACCGTAAAACTGCTTTCCACTATCATCGAGAATATCCGGCACACCAGAGCGGGTGGTGAACAGGAACCGCAGTCCTGGTTGCGGGAAGATTTTTCGCAGACAGGCCCGCATCTGATGCTGATCAGCCGGGAAGTACAACCGTGTGGTATCGTGTCCTTCATCCGGCAGGCCGTTGTGGGCAAAGAAGTTGTTGATCCCGAAGTGGCAGGTATTGTCGGCCATATCATCGCAGCCGGCATGTGAGAAGTGAGCCAGCACATTGGATTTGTTCAAACGGGCCATCGTGATTTCGGAAACAATCATCTCCAGGAATGCGGAGAATGTTCCGTAAATCCCCTGCTTGCCCGCTTCGTAACCAAAACCGGCTGCTGCGGAGTAATTGCCGCGTTCCATGATTCCGCCACGGACAAAGACTTCGGGATGCTTGTCCCGAATCACATTCAGTCCACAGGAACCTTCGAGGTCGCAGTCAAACACCCGCACTGAAGCGACGCGTTGTTCGGGTTTCATTTCATCTAGAAGTTCGTTAACGAATTTTCCAAACAGGCTGCGATTCTTGCCTTCCCCGCGAGATCCCTGATAAGCCGGGCCTCCGGGAAGTTTCTTCACCCCTCCGAGGTACTCTGCGGCTGCCGTGCGTCCGCGCGATCCCAGATGAGTAATCGCGAGCGAAGATTTGATCACGTCATGACCGTGGTTGGACCCTTCCAGCCCTTCAATCCCCACGCACATTTTTCGTTTATTGATCAGAGCCTGTGGACCGGAAGAGAGGACGGCCCCACACATGCGGGCATACAGTTCGTCGAGATTTTCACCATCGCCATAGTTGACAGCCAGACCGTGTCCTTCGAGGGTGCGGCCGACATCAAAACCAGGCAGGTAATCGGAAGGGAAACCGGCAATCGTCACATCGTTATCATCAATGATCAGTTTCACATTCAGATCCTGGGCAACTGCCAGGCGGGCCGCTTCGGCATCGTTCCCTTCCATCTGGGAACCGTCCGATCCGAACATGAAAACAGTCGCCCCCGGATTAGCCATGGCCACTCCGTTGACGAACGGCCACATATGTCCCAGACGGCCGGAAGAAAACTTCACGCCCGGAGTGAAATCCCGCTCCGGATGGCCGGGCAGATGTTCGTTGTATTCGCGATAGTGCAGCAGTTTCTCAACCGGCAGATTGCCTTCGATAACCGCCATCAGGTACTGGGTCGCCACGCGGTGACCGGCTTCGTCAAAGAAGATCGGCACGATGTCATTCTTGCCGGACTTCTTGGCATGCAGCATAAAGCTGTAAGCAATCATCACTTCCGGAACGGTATCATAAGGTCCACCCGTGTGACCGCCCAAACCTTTGGCGTCAGCAATGGCGGTGAAGAAAACAATCACATCCCGGCAGAAATTGATATTGGATTCCAGTGCTGCCTTCTGTTCTGCAGTCAGTTTGCTCTGCGTGGGATCGAGCGGCAGGTGTTGAAAATCCGAAAAATCGAATGGAAACTGTTCAGGGTTGGACATGGATTGCAGTACTTTCCAGTGCAAACGCGGTAGTGTGTTCGTTTGTTCTGCCACCTGGTGAACTCTCCATCCGGGCAGAGAACGGGCATCATGAAACTGTGAAACCACGACAGCCAGACCATGAACATGGTCTTTGCATACTGTCTCAGCCACAAGTTATACAGAGACACCAGTTCGAACGCAAAGCGGACGCCCTCAGCACAGGCGTCTTAACGAACAATTCCAGGACACATCAGTCGGTTCTCATCTGTTCAGACGTTTCTCTTTCGGGAAACCACGTGTTCAGACCGGAAAATAGAGGGTCGGTTGATTGTTCCTTTCCTCGGGGGAGTGGTGGGCGCCCAGGTTGAAGTGACTCCCTCCCCGGCTGCGCCGACACTCCCGGAAGGGCATTGGTATCTACACAAATAAAATTGGAATTGAAATGTCCGCGGGTGGCCCAGAAGAATTCTGGGCGGCGTAGC
>JAGQQT010000617.1 GCA_020426065.1 Planctomycetaceae bacterium
TCGCAGCTACCCTTTCTCTCAATCCACTACTTTTTATGTTGATCATAAGTTTTGTAGATACCAATGCCCTCTGGGAGGGAGGGTGAATTCGTGCTCTGTCGACCTGATGATGTCATGCACAAAGCACGACAAATCACTGCTGGGCAAGCCAGCAGTGGCACCCATCGGGATGACAAGGAACGATATACGAAGCACGACGGCAAATTTGGAACCAGAGTGGGATCAGGTATAAAGTTCCCACTCTCGACGCACGTTCGAAAGTCCTTTGGTGGCCAGGTCGAACATGTCGCTCAGCTTCCGCAGAATCGGGGCTTCCTCGGCATACGGTTCCTGCTCAAACGTGCTGGCGATGAGGTAGGAGCGTTTTCCCTGTTCCCGGTAATCAATCAGATGATCGGGGCGGTCATAACCGCGGAGAGACTTGAGACCTTCGGGATACACCCCGGTCCAGAACAGAGTGAAATCGCCGATATGGCGGTGAATTTCCCGCCTGGGCCGATCCGCAGACTGCTCGGCCTCGGCCAGCATTCCAGTGACCTCTTCGAGCCTGCGACCACGTGGGTCCCGGACACGAAACACAGCGTCATGTCGCACAAACCGCAGCAGCAGTTCAGTCAGATAATCGACCAGTGAGGGGTCTGCGATGCCAATCTCGGTATGGAAGGTGTTCTCAATCAAACCGGCAAACAGCCGTTTGAGTTGATCTTCGCCGGACAGGATTCGAACCATGGGCACATTCCTCCGCAGGACGGTGAATGGATGGCGAGCAGTCGGCAGAACCGGTCAGATTGTCGAATGTCAGAGATCGCTCTGGAAGGGATCGAAAGATCCCAAATGGGGATGTGAACTCAACATCAGGCAGGAATAACAAACATGTTCCAGATTGGGTCTCTGGCGGCGACCAGCTGAACGGGAACGCCGTTTTCTAACCATTTCATTCTAGAAGGCAGGGGGAATTGAGGTCAATTTTGTTTTTTCCGGGCTTTTCATGCTTGCCCCGATTCCTTAGAGTCTCGCAAGCCAGCAACGCGATCTGGGAGTTGCTGAGGAATTGAGAAGTGCCAACGGCGTCGTAACTTAACTATGAATATGGAGTTACGAAATGCAATTCTGCCTGGGCCGGGGACTGGCCTGGCAGCAGGAAATCCGCTGGTGGAGTTGTCAAATTGACAATCCCCACCGCAAAACTGCTCAAAGAACTCTCAGACTGATGGCAAGACTGAATAAGTATTCACGGAATTGTGATCGTGGACCTGTTTGGCAGGCATCGCCCGCCCCACGTTTCAGACGGTAGTCTCAACATTTCATTGTCCAAGAAAGGCAAGAGTTCTCCATGGCCGAACAAAAAGCGACCAATGTGACCTGGCACGATCATACCGTGACCAAATCTGAGCGGCAAAAGCTGAAAGGACACAAATCGGCTGTCCTGTGGTTCACTGGATTGAGTGGTGCGGGAAAAAGCACCGTGGCAAACACAGTCGATCACCTGCTGCATTCCAAGGGCATTCATACCTACGTGCTCGATGGCGACAACATCCGCATGGGATTGAACAAGAATCTCGGATTCTCTGCTGAGGATCGGGCAGAAAACATTCGCCGGATTGGCGAAGTGGCCAAACTGTTTGCCGATTCTGGAACCTTTGTGCTGACCGCTTTCATTTCTCCTTACCGGGTCGATCGTGATCGGGCTCGGCAAATTCTGGGAGAAGGTGAGTTCATCGAAGTGTACGTGAATGCGTCTCTGGCCACCTGTGAAGGACGCGATCCCAAAGGTCTGTACAAGAAAGCCCGTGCTGGGGAGATCAAAGGATTTACTGGAATTGATGATCCTTACGAAGAACCACTGAAGCCCGAAATCACACTCGATTCCGATGGAAAAGGAATTGATGATCTGGCTGCCGAAGTTGTTCAATACCTGAAGGACAACGGCTATCTGTCCGCCTGATTTGCAGGCAGGAATCCACCTGGACGAAGGGAGAAAACTCCCTTCGTCTTTTTTTATGAGTTGAGGAGTCCATTTCGTTGGAATCACTACCTGCCTGTATTTCCGACTGGCGCAAGGAAACATTGACCATTGGTTTTCATCAGCTCACGATTACCCTGCCGTCTGATCCGGATCGTCTGCTGGATGATCCGCTGGTGCAGGAAGAAAACCGTCGAACCGACTACATGCCTTACTGGGCTTCGCTCTGGCCAGCGGCCCGTCTGCTCACCAATGTGTTCCTGACAAAAGCCACTCCCCCCTCTCAACGGGTTCTGGAACTGGGGTGTGGGATTGGCCTGGCCGGACTGGCTGCACTGGCAGCCGGGATGTCGGTGACGATGACTGATAATCGAGCGGAGGCTCTGCAGGTTGCCCGGTACAATGCCGAACAGAACGGATTCACACAGTTCATAACCTGTACCCTCGACTGGACCAGGCCGCCGGCAGAACGGTATCCTTGCGTGATTGCTTCTGACGTGTTGTATGAACAGAAATTTCATGAGCCGCTGCTGAACGCACTCGAATGTCTGTGCGAAGAAAACGGGACAATCTGGATAGCTGATCCCGGTCGCGCTCTGCTGCTCGATTTCATCCGGCTGGCCCAGAAACGGGGCTGGGAACCGGAGATATATGACGAAACTCTTACTCAGCGACTGTTTGCCTCAGTGGGAGTGTTTCAGATTCTGGTC
>JAGQQT010000618.1 GCA_020426065.1 Planctomycetaceae bacterium
GCTCCCCTTCAGATCCAATCACGGTTTCGACGGCATAGTGCAGACAAACCAGACCAGTTCCCCGGCTCATCACGCGATCAAACTCTGCCAGGTGTGGATTCAGGAAATGGTTTCCCCCGCCATCACAGTAGCAGACAACAGTATCAGCATTGTCAAAGGCGGTCACATCCTTGGGCCAGCCATTCAGATAGACGGCCGTCTGGACTGGTTCGCTGGACTTCTGCAGCATGTCTGCCAGCAGCAGGCAGCCGGCATTGTGTTCGTGTGAGAAGTAACCGTGACTTTTAGATCCAGCAACGAACACCACCTTTTTGCGATCCTGCAGGGGAAGTCGCTTGAGTTGAATGTTGCGGAATTCAATTTTCATCGGGGGACCGGAGTGCAACTGAAGAGCCAGCACACCGCTGAAGTCTCGATTCTCCGGGTCATTGTCGACCACATGAGCAGTCTGATGTCCGTTGACGGCCAGTGTCAGTTCGTTCCCGCGAGCCGTAATGTGATACTCATTCCAGCCCCCTTTGTTGACGTGCTGGAACAGTTCCTCTGCATTCCCAACCTGATCACGCTTAATCTCCTTGGGTCCACTCACGGTGCTGGAATGTCCACGACCTGCCAGCAGACCTCGACCTTTTTCATCGTAGCAGGCTCCCAGCCAGTTTCCGGCCAGATCGATATCGGCCTGATAACCGACGACATGTCCATCTGGTTCCACCTGGGAGCGGAACTGAACGCCCGAGTTGGCCGAATCAGAACCGCTGATCCGGAATTCCAGCTTCAGTTCAAAGTCATCAACATCACCAGCCGACCAGCGCAGAAACGTGTTGTGGTCGCAGGGATTCTGCTCGGTCGATTCGGCCGTGATGACTCCATCCACCACTTTCCAGAACTTTTCCTCTCCAGACCAGCCTGACAGATCCTGGCCATTGAAAATCGGCTTGAAGCCGACCGGTTCCAATGCCTCCACTGGTTGAGATTGACAGCCAAACAGCAGGCCCATTCCCAGCACAAACTGAAAGATACGCATACAGCTCGATTTCATATTTGAGTACCCCGACAAACACTGGACTGGTCTGCTGAGTACGAAGCGAGACGTATTTTCGCCGCTCAAGCCAGATCCATGCAGAGAATTTGATGGATTCCACTATAGCAGCGGAACACGGGCAGGGAAAATGACCAGAGCAGGGGAAATCGGGGAATTCACCGCTTTGGAAATGGACGTGAACGAAAGCCAGCTCCAGAGGGCATTCAAAAGCTCTGGTGTCAGGATTTTTTCTGGAAGCGGGCAATCGCCTGGCTTCGTTCCTGTTCCGTTTTCTTGAGCACTTTCTCAAGCAGGGAGCGTTGAGCGGGGGTGAACTCGCATTTTCTGCGGGACATGGCTGTCTGAGCCGTCTGACAGGCTGCTTCGAAATCAAGCTGATCATCCAGCACGCCCTGCCAGAGTCTGGTGAAACTGGGGATATGTTTGGGGCAAAGCTTGCCGGCTGGCAGAACCATGGTCATCACACCCACATTTGAGCCGGTATTGAACAGGGTGCCAATTGTGGTTTTTGCATGATCTCCAACCAGGCAGCCGATTTTCTTTTCCCCGGTCTGGATGACTTCCGTTCCCAGGCAGAATTTGACTGTGGAATAATCGTTTTTCAGATCGCTGTTGGTCGTCAGTGCACCCAGGTTGACCCAGGGACAGACATAACTGTGCCCCAGAAATCCATCATGGTATTTGTTGGAATAGCCATGAATAATGCTGGCTTCGATTTCTCCGCCGACACGGCAAACCGGACCGATGGATGTTTCCCCACGCAGATTCGTGCGGAACAATTGAGATCCCCGGCCGATAAAACAGGGGCCTTCCAGTCGCGTGAAAGATTGCAGGACCACATCGGCAGCAACCACAATCGGCCCCGCTTCCGCATTCATGGAAACATACGGCTCAATTTTCACAGAGGGATCAACAAACACATTGGCCGGATCACTTCCCGAACTCAGGCAGTTTGCCAGATCCTGCCGGAAGGTCCCACCGGATTCAGCCAGAAGTTCCGCATCCAGGCCGATCATCTGGCCGTTGAAGCCAATTACGTCCCAGGGATATTGCAGGATGCGATCCTGATCTGCTGCGGTTGTGGCAAATAGAGAATCCACTTCCTGCAGGTTGTCAAACTGATCCTGAGATGGATCCAGCCAGCGAACCATCGCAGGCGAACTGGAATGCGGCGCTCCCTGTTCATGAGGAAGAGTGCGGGGATCTCCCAGCCAGCGGGCGTTGATGAGGAGAGTGGGACCGGAATTCAGCCATGCGAAATCGTTGACTTTTGCTTCAGGGAACTCTTCCTGATAGACCTCAACCAGTTCGGCCCGGACCAGGACACCCCACTCCGCTGGCTGAAGCTGGTCGAGCACCCGCTGCCGCATGCTTTTGCAGCCGCACAGCAACTCAAAGACCGGTCTGAGCAGGGCGATCGGACTGAATCGATTGCAAATTGAATCTTCCACAAACGCAATACGCATAAGCCTCGTCCGATCCTTCAGGTGGTTTTCGATCCGATTCGCATCATAGGTTCTGAAATTGACTCGTCCAGTCGGGTTTTCCGGAAAGATTGGACCCTGTTGATCTGTTGTCGCAAGTCGCTGCAGTTGGTTGAGGTGAGAATTTGGCGTCGATATACTGCTG
>JAGQQT010000619.1 GCA_020426065.1 Planctomycetaceae bacterium
CAAAAAGAAAAAGTCAAGAACCCCTTCACCGGCCAGTACGAAGAGCCCGACGAACGGCTCATGCGGTCGATCGAAGACAAAATTGATATCCCCGACAGCCGCAAAGACGATTTCCGGCGCGAAATCATGAACTACATCGGCGCGCTGTCGATCGACGGTAAAAAGTTTGATTACAAAACCAACGAACGCCTCAATAAGGCCCTCGAACTCAAACTGTTCGAAGACCAGAAAGATTCCATCAAGCTCACCAGTTTGGTGTCGAATGTCATCGACGAGGACACTCAGAAAAAGATCGACGTCGTCAAAGGCCGCCTGATCCGCGACTATGGCTATGACGACGAGAGTGCAACTGACGTTTTGAACTATGTCGCCAGCATCTTCGCTCGCGGCGATGCCAAATCGAATAGTTGATGCAAGGGACACAACTCACAGTACATCTCGTATGAGGCGATCTGCGCGGTCTCGCTTCAAGACCTCGCCTGTGCCACTTCGGCTCTCGCCGAGAGACCAATCATCTGAGGGTCACCCATGGTCTTGGATATCGAACGCGACCAACGACGTTTCAAGCAGATCGTACGCGGTCGTATTCGCGAAAATCTGCGCAAGTACATAACCCACGGCGAAATGATCGGTCGGCGAGGCAAAGACGCTGTCAGTATTCCGTTGCCCCAGCTCGATATCCCGCGCTTTCGATTCGGAAAAAACGGTTCTGGCGGAGTTGGCCAGGGAGATGGCGAGGTGGGAGATCCTGTAGGAAAGCCAGGCGACGATCCTGCAGGTTCCGGCGGCGCGGGCAGCGAGCCAGGATCGGGCCATCTGATCGAGGTTGAAGTCAATCTCGACGAGCTAGCCGAGATGCTCGGCGACGAACTCGAATTGCCGCATGTCGAACCCAAAGGAACGGCCAGCATCTCTGCAGAAAAAGCCAAGTACAACAGTGTGAGGCAAACCGGCCCCGAGTCGCTCCGACATTTCAAACGCACCTATCTCAATGCCCTGCGAAGACAGATTTCGACCGGCAACTATCTGCCCGACGATCCGCGCGTCGTTCCCATCAAGAGTGACAAGCAATACCGTTCGTGGAACGATGTGCCGCGCCCCGAGGTCAATGCAGTCGTGATATATCTGATGGACGTCTCGGGTTCGATGACCGACGATCAAAAGCAAATCGTCCGCACCGAGGCTTTTTGGATCGACGCGTGGCTAGGCAAGCAGTACAAGGGCATTGAAAAACGTTATATCATCCACGACGCCGTGGCCAAGGAAGTTGACGAACACACGTTCTATCACACACGCGAAAGCGGCGGCACCCGCATCAGTTCCGCTTACAAAGTTTGCGCTCAGCTTATCGATAGCACGTTTCCTGTATCCGACTGGAATATCTACTGCTTTCAGTTTTCCGATGGTGATAACTGGGGCGACGACAACCGTCAGGCCTTCGAACTTCTCAATGAGAAACTCCTACCCGCCGCAAATCTGTTTTGTTATGGGCAAGTTGAAAGCCCCTACGGCAGCGGCGACTTCATCGAAGCCCTGCGAAAGCAATTTGGCGAAAACGACAAGCTGGCCTTGTCGGAAATTGCAGACAAGGAAGGCATTTACGACTCGATCAAATTATTCTTGGGAAAAGGCAAGTGACCGCTTCATCTTTTCAATTACCCGATTTTCTTCCAGGACTTTGAAACACCGAGGAATAGACTACGCTCGCAGATGCTGATGCACGGCAATCTCAGCTGCTTGCTCTGCGTCCCCTGCAAATACGCGATTTGAGAGAACAACGGGAACAATCATGGCTGCTGTGGAACCAGGAAAACTCACACCCGAATTAGCTGCCATCCAAGTGGAAATCGAAGGATATGCACGAGGCTACGGGCTCGACTTCTTTCCCACGATCTTCGAATTGATCGACGCCGACCAGCTCAACGAAATCGCTGCTCGGGGCGGCTTTCCTACGCGATACCCCCACTGGCGGTTCGGTATGGAGTATGAACAGCTCAGCAAAGGCTATCACTACGGATTGCAAAAAATCTATGAAATGGTCATCAACAACAATCCCTGCTACGCCTATTTGATGCGTTCCAACGGATTGATCGATCAAAAAATGGTGATGGCCCACGTTTACGGCCATTGCGACTTCTTCAAAAACAACCAATGGTTTGCCCACACCAACCGCAAGATGATGGATGACGTCGCAAACCACGGTACGCGAATTCGGCGAATCATGGACGTCGTCGGCGTAGAGGACGTCGAAAACTACATCGACGCATGTCTCAGCCTCGAAGACTTGATCGACGTTCACTCCCCCTTCATCAAACGCCGCAAAGTTGCCGACCGGTTTGATTTCTCTGCCGAAAGGCAGCCGCCTGGCTCCAGATCGCAACGATTCGACGCCAAAAGCTACATGCAGCCGTTTATCAATCCTGTAGACAAGCTGCGGGCACAACAAGACCGGCTTAAAGAAGAAGACGAATCGCGGCCCTTTCCCGAGAATCCTGAACGCGACGTCCTGTTGTTCCTCTTGGAACATGCTCCTTTGAAAACGTGGCAAGCCGATATCCTGGCGATCATTCGCGACGAAGCGTATTACTTCGCTCCCCAGGCACAAACCAAAATCATGAATGAAGGCTGGGCCAGCTACTGGCATTCGACCATCATGATCAACCAGGGG
>JAGQQT010000061.1 GCA_020426065.1 Planctomycetaceae bacterium
GGACAGTAAACAGAAGTATCCTTGTCTTTCATCAGGGACATGTCTCAGACCAGAGGAAAGATAAAACTTTCTGCAAGTTAAACGATGACGAAACCAGGTGTGGAACTGTAACGGGAATCGGTGAAATATGACATCTCATCGCAGGACAAAACCAGTCTCCCTGCACGTGCAGGCTGAGTTGGCCAGATTCGTCTCTCCGAATTCAGCCTATATCATCCCATGTCAGAGGTGTTCCGCGAGTGAGATCTCTGCTGGCACGCTTTCCGATGATAACTGGCAGATATTTGGGCAACAAGCCGTGTCCGGGACGGATGCTGCGGACATTTTCGGAGGTAAAAGGCTCTCCGGCTGCAATCTCTTTCACAACGAACAACGACCTGCGGAAAACTCGGCTGGCCTGCTCCCGTTCTGTGGGAGTGTAATTGACTTTCCCGAGAGATTTCTCGGCGACCCGGACTGCTGAGACCATTTCGCGAAACTCATCAGGCTCCAGGGAAAACTCACTGTCTGGACCTTTCTCATTTCTTGACAAAGTGAAATGCTTTTCGATCACACAGGCTCCCAGAGCAACGGCAGTCACCGGCACAGCAATTCCGAGAGTGTGATCGGAAAGTCCCACCGGAACATCAAATGCTGCCGCCAGATGGGGGATCGTCTGCAGGTTCATTTCCTCAGGGAGAGAGGGATAACTGCTGGTGCACTTCAGCAGGACAAGCTGGTCAGTCCCCGCAGAGCGTAACGTCGAAACAGCTTCCTCAATTTCTGCCAGGGACGCCATCCCGGTTGACATGATAACTGGTTTCCCTGTTGCCCCGATTTTTTTCAGCAGCGCCAGATCCACAATCTCAAAGGAAGCAATCTTGTAACAGGGAACTTTCAACTCTTCGAGAAAATCAACTGCAGAGAAATCGAAGGGAGTCGAGAAGCAGTCCAGTTCCAGTTTCTGAGCCAGTTCAAACAGACGTGGATGCCATTCCCAGGGCGTACAGGCCTCCCCGTATAACTGGTACAGATTCTTTCCTTCCCAGAGGGTCCCTGCCCCGACCTGAAACCATTTCTGATCGGAATCAATGGTAAGCGTATCGGGTGTGTAAGTCTGCAGCTTGACCGCATCTGCACCAGCCCGTTTGGCAGCGTGCATCAACTCTTCAGCCCTGGAGAGATCGTGATGATGGTTGGCGGAGAGTTCGGCAATGATATAAACCGGATTTCCCGATCCAATCGTCCGACCTGCCATCGAAAATGTATTCGTATTCATGTTGCAGTTAGTCAGATTCCAAGAATTCTACTCAGAAGATTCGGTTTCCAGCTCCAGCCGAAGATAAACCCGCTTCCCCTGCAGTTCCAGATACGCTCCCTGATAAGGAGGAAACGTGCGAGCCCGCAGGATATTGATCAGGTCTTCCGCTCGATACATCTGATCTGGATCAATCCGATCAATCTGGGCCAGTTCACTCATTCTGTGAGTTGTCGAACTCCCAGACTGGGGAATCCGTTCCGCCTCCCTGCGGGAAATCCTGGGCCAGGTTTGCCGAAAAAGCTGAACGCTGGCTTCCTCCAGTCTGGCGTACAGGGTTGCTCCAGTATCGTCCGGTTCCACCGGGACGATCTGCCGAGCTATCAGATCTCCAGTATCAACCCCCTCATCAATATAATGCATTGTCACCCCGGCGGGAGTTTGATCAACAATACTCCAGACATTCGGACAGGCTCCCCGATTATACGGCAGATACCCTGGATGAATGTTGATGATTTCCTCCGGAAACATAGAAAGCAGCGGCTCTCGGATGATGTAACCGAAGAACGCCGAGACTGCGATCTCCGCCTTCAATTCCCGAATTTGCTCGATCACTTCAGGCTGATTGAGATTGTTACCGGAGATGACCGGGATCTGATGCAGATGAGCGAGTTTGCACATTTCCTCACCATGTTTCCGACGTTGTTCTGAGTGGAGAACAACTCCCATAACTTCGTCCGCAGTTTGCTCCAGGAGCCAGGTTAGAATATCCCGTCCGACTCGATTATTCCCCAGGAATAAAACTTTCATCGAACTCCTCCCGGCCAGTTCCGCATCATATCACAAACTCTCTTTGCACCCTGCCCATCCACCAGTTGCTGTGATTTTTCAGACAGTAGCCTTCTTTTCTCCGGCGATTGAATCAGACTACACAGTTGATCGATGAATTCTGAAGTCGCGCAGAGATCGGTCAGACAGAAGCGAACCGCCGCTCCGGACCTGTGAAGCTCATCTGCAATCCGGCGCTGATTTTCCGCCAGTACACAAACCATGCGTGGTAACCCCAGAAAACTCATTTCCCAATTGGAACTTCCGCCAGCACAAACAGCCAGATCAGCCCACATCATCTGCTCAGCCATATCAGTCACATTCTGCAGGATCTCCACCTGGTGAGGAGAGTGCTCAGCTGCGTCTGACAACAACTGACCATGTGGATTACTCCCGCCAACGATCAGACGTAGGGTTAACTCAGAAGCCCTGATCTGATCAATTGCTTTCAGAATCGAGAGCGAAACATTATCAGGATCACTGCCTCCCAGTGTAATCAGTATGTTCTTAGCCTGCTCACTGATCATTCTCTCTGCAAAGGCCCAACGCAGAAACTCTTCACGCAATAACGCATATCCTGGCCCCAGCAAGAGCCGTGTTGACTCGGCGCGAGCCGAGTACCAAACCTCACTGGCTCCCAGATTCTGATTCAATACCAGATCTGCAACGTAACGTACGCAATGACCATAATCATCCACAAACAGAACAGAGAGCCCCGCCTGCTTCAGTTGTACCTGGTAGGTTTCCGTAAACTGATAGCCATCCACGACAACCCATGAACCAGGGCTTGCCAGTACAGTCAAGGCATCGGCATCCTGCTCAGTGCCAGCCTCAGCATGAATCAACCTGAATGCGAATCCTTCCTCATTCAGTCGGCTCTGCAGACCGGGTGTAATCTGTGCGGCAACAAATAAAACGTCACCATTCAACTCTCGCCAGGCCTGAGCAAGTGCGAGACAACGCATCACATGACCGGTTCCCATCCGAACCGTGGCATCGGCGCGGATCAGCAGCATGTCAGCACTCCTGACTTTTCAGTATCCGCGCCTGATACATCAACTCAGCCACATCCCAGTCCTCAGGGGTATCGATATCAACCGTCAAAGTCCGGGGAAGAATGACCGGAAGAGAGTGAGCCGTAAACAGACCGGTGCATTCCCGGAAAGAATGTGGTGTTCCCCAGTAGAACTGACCGGCATCATGATAAACCGTTTCCAGGTCCTGAGATCGTGTCTGTTCATACTCGGGCCAGCACATTTCCACCCGACCATTCACTATTTTCAGCGATCGAAAAATGGGCGCCTCGAACGTTGTAACCGAAAAGGCAAAATCCGCTTCAGGGTGAGCCTGCAGAAGATCAAACCCCTTTTGCAGATAGGGCTTCTGAAGGAAGGGGGTCGTTGGGTAAATACAACAGACAGAGTCCAGATCCACATTGCTGGAACTGATCCAGTCCACCGCATGACGGATCACCGGGAGAGTGGGAGCGTGGTCATCAGAAAGTTGTGCGGGGCGTCGAAAAGGGGCGATGGCACCGTATTGCTCAGCCATGAAAGCAATTTCATCAGAGTCAGTCGATACATAAACCCTGTCAAACAGGCCGGAATCCATTGCAGTCAGGATCGGGTAGGCAATCATCGGTTTGCCACAGAAGTTCCTGATGTTCTTCTTCGGGATCCGTTTACTTCCCCCCCTGGCAGGAATGATGGCGATATTCATGCACCACCTCCCGGCAGGACCTCTTTGACAGACTGGATAACGGTTTCCACATCCTCATCCGTCATGGCAGGGAATAATGGCAGGCTTAACGCACGCTCATAATACCATTCAGCATTCGGACATTTCCCAGGCTTGTAGCCATATGTTTTGGCGTACCAGGGTTGAAGATAGACGGGAATATAAAGGACCTGAGTCGCCACACCCCGCTCTCGCAGCGCTGACATGACATCCGTCCGAGTTTTTCCAATAGCCTGAAAATCGATCAGCACGGTGTAAAGATGCCAGGCGATCTGCTCTGGATCGACTCCTGCTCTGACCGCGGGTGGCGTCAGGTGAGGCAAAGTCTGAAAGGCCGCATGATAGCGCTGAACAATCTCCCGCCGTCGCTCCAGAAACCGGGGCAGTCGCTGCAGTTGAGAGATTCCCAATGCGCACTGGAGATCCGTAATTCGATAGTTATACCCCAGTTCCTGCATTTCGTAGTACCAGGGTCCCTGCTCTGGAAAGGCATTCCCGGCCAATCCGGTAAACAATTCGGGCTGACGAATCATCCCATGACTGCGAAATATTCTGGCGCGTTCTGCAAATTCTGGATTATTGGTTGTGAGCATCCCACCTTCACCGGTGGTCATGGACTTGACTGGATGAAAACTGAAGGTCGTCATATCGGCCCAGTTATTCCCACCGATATGAACAACTTCTTTCCCTGAGTGAAGAACTCCCCCGATGGAATGACAGGCATCCTCGATGACAATCGCATTCTGAGAATGGGCGAATTCCGCGATTTCCGAAACCTGCGAAGGGTGTCCGGCATAATCTACGGCCACCACTGCCCGCGTCTCGGGTCGCCAGCATTTTCGCAAGGAATCCGGGCAGAGCGTATAGGAAAGACGATCGATATCGCAAAAATCGGGTGTCGCTCCTACAAATGCCGCTGCATTCGCCGAGGCCAGAAAAGTGTTGGGAGAGGTAATGACATGATCTCCCGGTCCGATTCCCGCAGCCAGCATTGCCAGGTGCAGTGCGGCGGTTCCGCTGTTCACGGCAACTGCATGTTCGGCTCGAACAAACTCCGCAAACCGTTGTTCAAACTCTTCAACGCGCGGACCGCAGGTCAGCCAGTCAGATTCCAGTGCGGCGACAACCGCAGCAATATCATCAGCACTGACTGATTGTCGACCGTAGGGGATCATGGATGTTTTTCCCTCTACGCAGTGGCTGGAAACGAAGGATCAACATGATCATGAATCAACTGCCGTAACTCAGACACCGACAACCATTCCGTATTCTTTTCGGAGCCGTAAGAAAATCCATCCGAGACAAGTTGTGCCTGATGGAATTCCATAAACCGCTTCGTCATCTGCTCCACACTCAGAAACGGACTGGGAGGAACGATGATGTATCGGGTCTCAGTTTCAATTGTGGTTCCTGCATCCTCTGCGGAAACCATCAGTTCATGGATTTTTTCTCCCGGACGGATCCCGACTATCTGATGTTCGCAGTCAGGCCCGATTGCTTCTGCCAGATCGGTTATCCGGTAGGAAGGAATTTTCGGAACAAAAATTTCTCCCCCCAGGGAATTGTCAAGGGCATGCATCACCAGATCCACCCCTTCGCTGAGCAGGATATTGAAGCGGGTCATTCGCTCATCCGTAATCGGCAGGACTCCGGTGGAGCGACGTTCCAGAAAAAATGGAATGACCGAACCTCGTGAGCCCATGACATTTCCATAGCGGACAACCGAGAAGGAGATGTCCTGTTTACCTTTGACGTTATTGGCAGCGGTAAACAGCTTGTCTGAACAGAGTTTAGTCGCCCCATAGAGATTGATCGGAGCACAGGCTTTGTCTGTCGAAAGTGCAACGATTCTCTTCACACGGGACTTGAAGGCAGCATTGATGATATTTTCTGCACCCAGCACATTTGTTTTCACGAACTCAAACGGATTGTACTCAGCAGCAGGTACCTGTTTGAGAGCGGCGGCATGAATGACGTAATCTATTCCTTCGAAGGCCCGCTCCAGGCGAGGCTGATCACGAACATCGCCCAGAAAAAATCTGAGTCGGGATTCCCCAGGATAGCTCTGACTCATCTCCCACTGTTTCAGTTCGTCGCGACTGAATACCACCACACGACTTGCCGTTGTTTCCGACAGCAAACGTGATACCAGTGCCTTTCCAAGCGAGCCAGTTCCACCCGTAATGAGGATCGATTTATTATTCCAGTCCACGCTCAGTTCTCATTCGGGTTAAAATTGACCGGCAGGATTCTGCCATCGGGGAGTTTCCATTCATAGGGAGTTGTGACCGGCAGACTGCGTTCCATCAGCATGTCTCCCACTTCTCCATGAAGGTCGTAATCACTCAATACACCAGACACAAAAAACTCTGCAATGTTGTCCTGACTGTACACCGCACTGTTTGTCGAGACGTGCCGCACGCCCAGACTAACCGAAAAAGACTGCGGGAGTAATGGTAAATTCAGGAAGGTGCATTCCAGTTCCCCTTCCCCGTCGATCTGCTCTGGACATCGGCCATCCAACAGCATATTGGCTGCCAGGACAGGTCCATGTGCAGAATGTATGACGACAATGAAATGCGGACTGGATATCGGCCTGGAACATCGATATTTCATGCGAATCCGCAAGCGATCACCGTGCCGGAACTCATTGGTCTCAGCTCCATGCTGATTGAACAGCTCTACCTTCCGCAGAGCAAACCCTCCCTGTTCGGCCAGATCCTCAGGCAGAGAAAACATTTCTTTCAGGTACGCAGATGTGGTTTCTTCTGTTGGGCCATAACGTTCAATCTGCCCGGAATTCAGCCAGATTGAACGATGTGATAAGGATCGGATCGCCTGGATGTTATGACTGACAAACAGAATCGTTCGCCCCTGCTGGGCAACCTCTTCCATTTTCCCCAGACATTTCCGCTGAAACCGGATATCTCCCACAGCCAGAACTTCATCTACAATCAGGATTTCAGGCTTTAGATGAGCGGCAATGGCAAATCCCAGTCGAACATACATTCCACTGGAGTAGCGTTTGACAGGCGTATCCAGGAACTGACTGATCTCGGCGAATTCGACGATCTCATCAAAATGAGCCCGGATTTCCGCTCGACTCATTCCCAGAATCGTACCCGACAGATAAATGTTTTCACGGCCGGTCAGCTCCGGATGAAACCCGGTCCCCACTTCCAGCAGGCTACCGACCTGGCCTTTGACTCCGAACCGGCCCTCGGTCGGTTCAGTAATCCGGGAAAGGAGTTTGAGCAGTGTACTTTTCCCGGCTCCATTCCGGCCGATCACTCCGAGCACTTCACCTTCCCGAACGTCAAATGAGACATCCCGCAATGCCCAGAAGTCCTGGGTTTGTTCAGATTGAGAGGAACGGAGTTTTTTGCGAAAGGCAGAAAAAATGGTTTTGTGAGCGGTCTGCAGGACTTCCGAGAAGCGGTCGTACGATTGCCCGCTCCCGATTTTGTAGCGTTTGCCCAGTGACTCGACACGGATTGCAATTTCACTCACGGTATCTTGTCACTCAAATTCGATCAGCAATATGGCGTTCCACACGCCGGAAATAGGCCATTCCTCCCAAGGTCAATAATACCAGACCAATGAAAGAAATCACAATTGCCTGCAAGGGTGGAGCGGCATGTCCCAGCAGTGACCAGCGAATTCCTTCGATAATCCCGACCATGGGATTGAACTGATACAGGAATTGCCAGCGTCCCGGAATCAGAGACCCACTCTCATAAATGACAGGGCTGAAATAAAAACCAATCTGCATCAGAAACGGCACGATATACCCGATATCTCGGTACAATCCATTTGCCGCAGAAAGCCACAGACTCAACGAAGCAGCGGCCAGCAACGTCATCAGAATAAAGACCGGAAGTACAAGAATCTGAACAGGAGGGACAATCTGGTACCAGAGCATCATCAGAATCAATAGTGCCAGACCGACAAGGAAATCGACAAAGCTCGTCACAATGGCTGCAATCGGCAGAGCTGCTCTCGGAAAGTAGACCTTGGTAATCAGGTTCTGGTTGGTAACCAGGCAGGCACTGGCCTTGGTGACTGAACCAGCAAACAGAAACCAGGGGAGCAACCCACAAAAAGCTACGATCGGATAAGGTACCGATTCATCAGCCGGCGTACGGCCAAGCAACCCAAACAGGAGTGTGAAAATCGCCATCGTCACCAGTGGTTGCAGCATGGCCCAGGCAATGCCCACATAGGCCTGTCGATATTGAACTTTCAGGTCCCGGATACTCAGCATCCGCAATAGTTCACGGTATCGCCACAACTCACCCAGATTCAGCAGGTGTTCATATTGACCAGCAACATGCCAGATCAGTTGTCTCTCCACATCCTGAGCATGATTCAGAGTCGAGGTTTCAGAAGGCTGATCAGTCATTGTGGAGTTTGGGTGCTGTTCAAGAGAAACGGAGGCACCAGATCGGCCTGGCTTCAAACAATATCGGGATCCGGAAAGGACATCTTGATTCTGCAGAATAGACCGCCACCAGCCCTGTTCACAAGATCTTATCATGAGATTCGGTGCTCTGCAAATTGCATCATGGCACAGACTTACCATCAATTGCCTGACTTTTCGTTCACGAAAATCTGACTTCACCCAATCGAGATAATCGCGTCCTCAGGCTGGACCTGTTATCGTGACTGATCATATCTGAACAACATTCTTTACCAGACCCCGATCAGGTGTCCCAGAGATAAGTGACTCCACTGCATGTTTCAACGCCTTCATTTCCCTGGATTCCTGCTGGTCCTGGTACTCCTGATTGCAGCAACAGACTCTCACGCTGCAGAGTCCCGTCTGCCCAATGTGATTTACATCATGCTGGATGATGCCGGTTATGCAGATTTTTGTCCGCAAGGTTCCGGTCTGGTTCAAACTCCCTATTTCGATCGGATGTGCCGCGAGGGAATGCAGTTTACCGATCATTACTCCGGCTCCTGTGTCTGTGCACCCACACGTTGCGTATTGATGACGGGTTTGCACACTGGACATTGCCGCCGTCGAGACAACCAGGCTGCGGCTGCTCGCGATCAGACCGATGAAAACGGACTGGTATTCCTCAAGGATGAAGATGTAACGGTCGCTGAAGTTCTGCAGCAGGCGGGTTATTACACCGCTGGAATCGGCAAATGGGGGCTGGGCAATCCCGGCTCAGTAGGATCACCAGACAAACAGGGGTTCGATCATTTTCTGGGTTACCTGGATCAGGTTCATGCTCATAACCATTACACCGACTGGCTCTGGGAAGATGGTAATAAGCGAGAGACTGGTAATCGGTACTCACATGACATCTTCGAAGAAGAAACCCTGCAGGTCATCCGCAAGGTGAAGGATCGTCCGTTCTTCCTGTACCTGCCGTATTGCCTCCCCCATGGTGACTATGTCATTCCCGAGGAAGATCCCGCTTTCGACCTCTACAAAAATCAGCCATGGCCCAGGCAGGTCATCAATTACGCCGCCATGATTACCCGGGCAGATCGGACGGTCGGGAAGATTCTGGATCTGCTGGCGGAATTGAACATCGATCAAAATACGCTCGTGTTTTACACCTCGGATAACGGGCCAAACACTCCGTTCGTGAAACAGCTCCATTCCAACGCTCCTTTCCAGGGAATCAAACGGACTCTCTACGAAGGTGGGATTCGAGCGGCGATGGTTGCCCGGTGGCCAGGGACAATTGCGCCACGGACTCAATCTGATTTCGCTTGGGATATGCGGGACGTCTTTCCCACCCTCTGCGAGTTGGCAGGTGTCGAGTCACCGGATCATCTGGATGGGATTTCGATCCTGCCCATTCTGAAAGGGCAAGCTCCGCCGGAACGTTCACACCTGTATTGGGAATTTCCAGTCAACTCTCAGCAGGCAGTGCGGATCGGAAACTGGAAAGGACTCCGTATGGGCACGAAAAGTCCCATTCTGCTGTTTGATCTGGCGGCCGATCCGGGAGAAACCAAAAACCTGGCCAGTCAGCATCCGCAGATCATCCAGCAGATGGCCGAAATCATGCAGGAGTCTCATACCCCCAGCAAGTTCTGGCCAATGAAAGAAACCATCAAAACAGGGAAAGCAGCAAAGAAGAATCCCTGAATTACGACCGTATGCTGCTCTGGACAATTTGCTTTTGAATTCGATTCCCGGGAACAGATCGCATGATGAAAAGCCGCTTCCTTCTCTTTCTGACCGCCTGCATTCTCTGCTCATTCCCGACACTGGCTGGAGCCAGACAGCCGAACATCCTGCTGATTGTTTCTGATGATCAGGGATACAACGATCTGGGAGTCCTCAATCCCGATCTGATCACGCCCCATCTGGATCGAATCGCGCGGGAAGGCGTTCGGCTCACCAGTTTCTATGTCACCTGGCCTGCCTGCACGCCCTCTCGGAGCGGCCTGCTTTCCGGGCGATATCCTCAGCGGAATGGTGTCTATGACATGATCCGGAACGAAGCCCCGGACTACGGATACAAATATCGCCCGGCAGAGTATGAAGTCACCTTTGAACGGATCGGCGGCATGGATGTGCGGGAAAAACTGCTTCCACAATATCTGAAAGCCGCGGGTTATCGGACCGCGATTTATGGGAAATGGGACCTGGGGTCGTTGCAGAGATTTTTGCCGGCCAGCAAAGGGTTTGATGACTTTTATGGATTCGTGAATACGGGAATCGATTATTTCACCCACGAGCGGTACGGCGTGCCCAGCATGTACCGGAATTTCTCTCCGACCCAGGAAGACAAAGGAACTTACTGTACCGATCTGTTCAAACGGGAAGCCCTCCGCTTTCTGGATGAAGTGGGCAACGAAGAACCATTCTTTCTGTATCTGCCGTTCAATGCGCCTCACTCATCTTCGGCACTGGAATCAGACATTCGGACCACTGTTCAGGCACCGGATGAATACAAGGAAATGTATCCCCCCGTTGATCCAGAGTATCGAACGGTTGAAAATTATCGAGGACAGGGAGCAGCCCGCGTTGTGACACCTGCCGCCCGCCAGCGAGATTATCGAGCAGCGGTGACATGTATGGATGCCGCGATTGGTGCGGTACTCAAAAAGCTGGAACAGCAGAAGAAGCTCGAGAACACGATAGTCATCTTCTTTTCCGATAACGGCGGGAGCGGCGGCGCGGATAACCAGCCACTCCGGGGACATAAATCCCAGATGTGGGAAGGGGGAATTCGTGTTCCCTGCCTGATCCGCTGGCCCGCTGGAAACGTTCCGGCGGGAGCTGTCAGCGATGAGTTCCTGACCAGCCTCGAACTGGTTCCCAGCCTGCTGTCTGCTGCAGGAGCGGAACGCGATTCGGAAATCGTGCTGGATGGCTACAACTGGTGGGATGCCGTTCGTGGACAGCAGCCTTCACCCAGAACGGAAATGTTCTGGCAACGCCGGGACGACCTCGCCGCTCGAGTTGGTGATTACAAACTGGTTCGGCTGGGAGACAAACCGGATCAGTTGTTCGATCTCTCTCGCGATTTGAGCGAAAAGCTGGATCTCTCTAAGGAAAGGCCGGAGTTGCTGAAACAGATGCAGGAACATGTTGACCGCTGGCATCTGCAAATGCAGGCAGCCGAACCACGTGGTCCGTTTCGTGATTTTTGATTCGAGATCAAAGAGAAGTTCAAAATTGTTGATTGAGTAGAGGAGTACGTATGAAACCGATTTCAGCCACTCGCCAGATTCACGCATCTGTTGAACAGGTCTTCCGGACTGTGGCTGATATCAACAACTATTCTGCTGCCGTACCCCACATCATCAAGGTTGAGTTTCTTTCGGAGCAACAGACAGGTGTGGGGACCCGTTTTCGGGAAACGCGGTTGATGAATCAGCGGGAAGAATCGACCATCCTGGAAGTCACTGAATACGTTGAGGATGAAATGATCCGGCTGGTCTCCGATGCGGGAGGCACGATCTGGGATTCTCAGTTCACCGTGGTTCCGAATGGAGACGTTGTGGACCTCAACATGAGAATGGAAATCAAACCGTACAAACTTATGGCGAGACTTTTCATGCCGCTGATCCGTAATATGGTGGTCAAAGGCGTTGAGAAAGATATGGATTGCGTCAAACAGTGGTGTGAAGAACACTCTTCGTAATCCGACTCTTTCAGAGATTCAGGTTGAGTGAGCCAAATCAGTTCGAGATTCTGTTTTTGGAAATGCAAGATTCCTTCAGATGAGCACTCCCTCCAATGTCACTCAGATTTTACGCCGACTTGAAGAGGGTGATTCTTGCGCTGCAGAGAATCTGCTGCCCATTGTCTATGAGGAACTTCGGCAACTCGCTGCAGACAGGTTAAAGCAGGAGAAGCCGGGACAGACTCTGCAGGCCACGGCCCTGGTCCACGAAGCCTGGCTCAGACTGGTCGATGTGGATTATGTCCAGCAATGGTCTGGCAGAAGGCACTTTTTTGGAGCAGCTGCGGAAGCGATGCGTCGCATTCTGATAGAAAAAGCCCGTCGTAAGCATCGGGAAAAACATGGCGCGGACTGGCAACGGATCACGATCGAACTGGACGAAATCCCCGAGGCATCCCAGGAATCACAGCTGGAATCGGTGGATGTTGCATTGCAGAAGTTTGAGCAGATCGATCCGGTCGGGTGTGAACTGGTAAAACTCCGCTACTTTGCCGGGCTATCGCTA
>JAGQQT010000620.1 GCA_020426065.1 Planctomycetaceae bacterium
TGGTTGTCGGTGAAAGAGGTAAGGTAGAGGCGAAGACTTCTGTGCCCATTGTTGATGGAGAGGAGAGATGATGTCCCAAATCGTTCCAACAAAGGCTCTCGTCTTTTCACTCACTACTCGCACAAGGAGACAACCATGAACGCCACAGTCCTGATTCAGGAAGTGATGCAGGGAATCCAGTCTGCCATCTTCGTGATCGCTTTCTTCGTTGCGTATCGACTTACTTCACTGGTCGGATTTCGACTCATTTATCTGGCTTCCTCAGCCCATCTGGCCCTGTACTTACTGAGCCTGTTCGCGATGGTGATCCCTGCAAGCAGCATCACCCCTGCGGCTGTCCACTTATATGCAGTCGGTCGGGCGCTTTTGGTTGTTTCCCTATGGGCTGTCGGAATTGTCGGTGGCCTCCTTGTGCTTCGCAGCCATCTTTACAGAACTCAGAATCGTGTGCCAGATACACAACATGCTTAACCGCTCCCAGAGTAATAGATTTCATTTTTTCGGAAACTTCAATCAGGACCAGCGAATATCCGTCACATCGCTCCCCAGTTCACCGTCATCCCCTGCTTCCAGGACCTCCTCTCGCGTCATTACCTGCGCGTTACTGACGCTGGCCGGATTTGCGATGCTGGCGTGGGAATACAAGTCGAGTGGACTCAATTCTCCCCCCTTAAGATTGCTCTTCCCTGGAGTTCCGTTTCTGATTCTGGCTGGACTGACTTTCGTCAAGAGAATTCCGCTAGGCATACCCATAGGTGCCTGCGTTGGTGGCTTTGTGCCTGTCGCCGTTTTGTACCGGGCCATATTCCTTTCGTCGTTGAATTACAACGGTGGTGGCGCTGATATCGGACTCGGATTACTGGGTTTGGCAGTCTTCTTTCTGCTGCCATTTGCAATGCTTATCGGTGGGTTTATCGGCTGGATGGTGATGTCGAGGAGTGGCAAGAATCCGCCTTCGACTGGCTCGCACAATGCACTCACTCCGACGACCTGACAGACCAAGAACGAAAACAGCGAGTTGAAGCGATATCCATGAATAACGAGTCACCTGAGCAAGACCAACGACGTTGTGTCAAGTGCGGCGGCAGCGACGTTCTGTTTGTCGAGCCACTTGTTGTCGCCTTCGGAGCTGGAAATGTGATCCCTCTGTCGGGGTGGTTCGTAAACTACGATTCCGTCAAGGTAGACCGCTATGTCTGCATGTCATGTGGATTCTGCGAAGAATGGGTCATGAATCCCGAAGACCGAGAAGCGTTGCGTCGCTGGTATCAGCCCGGTTCACGAAGGGCACGGATCAACGAACGCAGGCACCGCTGGAGACAGTTCTTCGCGGACTTGAAACGCCGACTCTTTGGCGGTGGTACGTCAGGAAAGAGCGAGCATCGCGAGGAAAAGTCATGAATACTATAAAGGAATTTATCCTGCCGGCCGTCCTCATCATTGGCATTGTGGTATTCGACTACCGGTCTCGCCACCTCCGCCGTTTTGTGTTGAAGCATGCAATTCTCACCAACTTCCTGTGGGCAGGTGTTTTAGCTGGGCTCAATTTGCACTCCGGTTGGAGACCTGCTTTGACCATATTCTTGTTCTTCTTCGTGATCACATCGATGGCTGCAATAGGACGCTGGTTCGAACACCAGCGATGTGGAACACCTCACCTTTCAGAGCCATCGAGTCAGGAGCTGTCATGAATATCTTGAAGGAATACGTCCTGCCGGTCGTTCCGGTCATGTTCATTATCGGTTTGATGATACTGTCGCGGCTGACGCGCAACCATCCCTTTGTGCTGCGGATGCTCCGCCGTCCCGTAGTGCTGTGGCGGGGACTCGCGGTGAGCGCATTTTGTGCCTGTTGCTTCGCGGGACCATTTCTCCGTCAGGGCGTAGACAAAGCCTTTGTCGCATTCCTGATTATCTTCGTTCCCACATCACTGATTGCAATCGGTCGCTGGTCCGAATACAGACGTTACCAATCAACGCTTCCTCCGAAAGATCCCACAGAAGAGGTGCCCTCATGAATACTGTTCTCCTGCCGTGCCGATTTCTCGCAGCCATGACAACAGCATTGCTGCTGATGATCTCACTGTCCGCTTCAGCTCAGACAACCAGTCGCCAGAGCGACGGAAAACAGACTCTGGTCGCGACTGTGTTTGGTGAGCCGTTCTACCTCGAGCAGTTTACTCCATCTGAAGCGGAGACCAAACGCAAGGAAATTTCCCCTGCTGAATTCGACAAATGGCTGTGTGATTTTCAGGCCGCACGACTGTATGAAAACATCTGGGGAGCCGTGTCGCGCAAATACAAAGAGCGTGAGATAATCGATGTCTCGGAAGAAGAACTCGCCGCCATCAAGATGTCGGTCGAGCGGAGTCTGAAGTCCGTTTCAGGTGGACCGAATGAGTCGCCAATTCCATCCGTCGAGCAGAAAGGAATCGCGGTTGCCTTCAGCCGCGCGTCGCTCATGGATTGGAAGGTCTGCAAATCGCTCTACGAGAAATATGGTGGACGAGTTGGAATTGGCAGCCTTGGAGCGTGGACAGCGCTGGATGCACAACACGCTTTGCTGAAAGAGCATCACAAAGCAGGTGACATCACGTTCCATCAGGCAGACATCGAGACTGCATTCTGGGAGTATTCCCGGAGGGAGCACTTCGCCGACGCTTAT
>JAGQQT010000621.1 GCA_020426065.1 Planctomycetaceae bacterium
TCTGAAGAGATCTCGACACCGCCTGCGGAACTTCGCGGTCGATTTCGGGTTCAATCAGAACAGATCCTGTCAAAACTGAAGCAGAAACACTCAGGAACAGAACCTCTTTGGGGAAGGCTCCTGAACAAACGATTGACCTCGAAAACCGGTTCGATTTTTCAAGCGATTCCCTGAAATCTCGTATCGATTTAAAAATTTGACTTTGACGTGACTGCAACGAAACCAAATCTCTTGAACCCGTATCTGAGCGATCCGGACGTGCAACTGATGTTGCGTGTGAAGGATGGCGATGAAGATGCATTTACCGAACTGGTCGAAACGTATCAGGACCGGGTGATCAGCATCTTTTCGAACATTCTGGGGAGTCAGGATGCGGCAGAAGATCTGGCCCAGGAAACATTTATGCGGGTCTACCGCGCCCGGGCCGGTTACGAACCCCAGGCCAAATTTTCCACATGGCTGTTCCGGATTGCCAACAATCTGGCCAGCAATGCCCGACGGACTTCGAATCGACGCAAGGAGGTTCAGTTCGCCGGCACTGAGTCGGGAGCACATCGGAACAGTCCCAGCGAAGGAAATGTGGCCGAAAAATCGGCACTCATGCCCGCTCGACAACTGGATAAGGCCGAGCTGGTTGACATCATTCAAAATGCGATGGAAACCCTGAATGACAGACAGCGGATTGCGGTTCTGCTCAACAAGTTTGAAGAAATGAGCTACGCCGATATCGCTGAAACATTGGAAATGTCCCCCCCGGCCGTGAAGTCACTGCTTTCACGGGCTCGGGAGAACCTGAGAGAATTTCTGGAAAACTATATTCAAATGTGATTCCTCACTTCGTCACCAGATCCGACAGGGTAGCGGGTTGATGGTTTCGAATATTGAGAATTGAGTCCGACATGGTTGATAAACTCGCCAGATTGACAGCCGATGAGAGGTCCGACTTTGTCGCCTACCTCGATGGCGAACTTACGGAAAATCAGACACAAAATATCGAACGGATGCTGGCCCAGAATGAAGTGGCCCGGCACGATCTGGAATCACTGGCGACTGTCTGGGAACTGCTCGATACCCTGCCCAAAACCAAAGCGCCGGAAGACTTCGCACAGAAAACCATTGCCACTCTTAAGATGAGTGAGCAGGAGCGTTCCTTTACCGATGAGCCCTGGTTTCAGCAGGCAACCGTGCTGGCTGCCCATGCTGTTGCCTGGGTGGCAGTGCTGGCAGTTGGTCTGGCAGGATATCTGGGAGCCCGTTCCTATCCACCAGCCGAAGCCGACCTGCTCATTCAGAATTACGAACTGCTGAATGAACTCGACCGCTACCGGGAGATTCGTTCCGTTGATTTCCTGAAACGGCTGCAAAGCAGTCCGGAGTGGATGAAACAGAATACGACGACTGAATAATGTTCCTGAAGAGATGAACTGTTCTGATATCCGATGCCTGAACCTGCCATGACAACTTCTCACAATAGCCATCCGGAATCGACTCACCAGTTCCGTGCCGCGGAGTCTGGTCGACTTCGCCTGTTGTCTGGACGCTGGCTGGTATTGCCCGCCGTTGCACTGCTCATTCTGGCAGTGGGAGGAGCGCAGTATGGCCCGAAGATGAGTTACCAGGAGTTCCGGGAAACCAAACGGAAAATCTCGCTCCTGCCGCAGGAAGATCGGGAACGACTCGACCGCAATCTCAAATTCTACGAGCAGCTGACCGAGCAGCAGAAACAGGAATACTGGGAACTGCACAAATACATTGGAGAGCACAAACTCTCTCCCCTGGTCGATCAATACCTGGCCTGGCTGGATACACTTTCTCCCTTTGAACGGAATCAGCTACGCACCAGTCCGGAGGCGGCAGTCCAGATTGCCACCGTCGAGAAGATTCTGAAAGAAAATCAGCACAACAGCGATCACCTGCTACCGGAACTACTCGGACGCATCATCGCCAAAGAAGATCATCGGATGTCGATGTTTCAGATCGTACTGGATCCCGGTCGGAGCGTTAACAAAACGACTCCATTCCTGCTGCATCAGGAGCAATTGGACAAAATTATTGATGGGATCATCTACACCCAGTTACCAGTCGCCCAGCGGGATGAAATTGACAGCCTGAAGAAGAACGGCTTTGAGCGGAAATACCGAACCCTCAGCGCTTCAGTGGCAATCGCCAAGAACCTGGGAATCGAATGGCCCGGCCAGCAAATTCTGACTCTGCTGGAAGCCGAAGGAGTAACCCTGCGGAGTGATGAGCAGGGAAATACAGGAGCTTTTGTCCGCTTTCGTCTGAACAACAACTGGGAAATGTTTGACCGGATTGCCTTCCGCAGCCTCCTGATCCGCAGCCTGATTGTTGCCGAGATGCGGAGCTTTGAGCAGAAAAACAACTATTCCAATACCGATCTGCAGGCCTTTTTCGCAGAACTGGACACTCCACAGCAGGCAGCCATTCTCAACAGCCCGGCCGATTATCAGGCAGAAGCCCTCAAATGGCTGTACCTGTGGGAAACCAATCAGCGTTCCATCCTGTTCACCCGACCGGAAATCATGATGCCCATCTTTTCCGATATTGGTCAGCGTGGATTCTTTGACCGACGTCCCGGTGGTGGACCGGGTGGTGGAAGACCAGGCGGCGGTCCCGGTGGTGATCGAGATCGGGAAC
>JAGQQT010000622.1 GCA_020426065.1 Planctomycetaceae bacterium
CAGTTGTGTTAAGGTCACTTTCCCGGTCGCGGCCCATTCCGTTCCTCGCTGCAGCGTGACCTGAAAACCGACACAGTTGATGGCGGTTGCATCATGTCCCAATACGGTATGAAACACGCGTCCCTTGCCATGTTCAAGCACCATCAGCATTGGCTCTTCTTCTCCTGAGCCTTTGGTTTCAGGGTCGGAATAGGCGGTTGCCAGAACCGTCAGATTTTTGGCCGGACCGCGCAGACGATCGTAAAGTTCATCCGCACAGTGCATCCATTCGGAAGGCAGGCCCTGCATGATGGGATGGTCAGAATCGAATGTTTTGACAACAAATTCATGGCGTGCTCCATGACTGCCGCCGCGGCCGGGAGTGGTATCCCGAACGACTTGCCCATCGCGGAAGCGGAGGTACGGGCCAGACGCTTCCGAACGGCCTCCCCAGCCTCCCAGGCCAATCAGCAGGTTGTATTCCGGCCACTCAGAAAACGCATTGTTGGCGGCATGAACGGAGACGAATCCACCTCCCGAGTGGACATATTCATAAAAGGAACGCCGCGTCTGCTCTGGCCACAGTTCTCCATTGTAATTGGAAACGACGACATCGTATCGGGAAAAGTCCGGCTGGAACCCGGCCAGATCTTCCCCCTTGGCTGGTGATGTTGCCCGGGTAACCTGAAACCGTCCGGTTGATTCCAGAATCTCGACCAGCATCGGTGAGGTGCTTTCCCATTTGTGATTGTTCTGGCCATCGACCAGCAGCACTTTCAATGGTTCAGCGGCCTGCAGGGATCCAGTCAGTACCAGGCAGGATAGCATGAGCGCGAAAGAAAACCGGGCAACCATGAAAGACTCCTGTTTAAATGGAATGACATATTGAGTAGCGAAGGTGCGTGAAGGCATTCTTTCAAGATACCTTCATTTCTGTCTCCGTCGAGATGGAAAATGGATCGACATTGTTTTTGATCAACACCAGACAAAAAAAGCTCGCCAGCAGACCAATGGGGTCTGATCTGGCGAGCTGAGCGAATCAGAAATTCATTATTGAATTTTGAAGCAGTACAACCGTGAGCGGTCGGAAATGTACAGCTTGCCATTGGCAATGGTTGGTGTGCTGTAGATGGAAGAATCGAAGAGTTTCTCAGCAATGACTTTCTCTTCTTTTCCTTCCTGCAGAATCACCAGGTCGCCATCTTCGTCACCCAGGAAGACTTTGCCATCAACCACCATGGGAGAACCCCAGATGGCAGCGAAGACATCGTATTCCCAGTAGCGCTGACCGGTTTTGAAATCAATACAGTGCAGGAAGCCGCTCAGGTCGGCAGCGTAAACCAGACCATTATGAATGGCAGCAGTTGAAATGGTTCTGCGGTAAATCAGGTCACCTTTCCGCCCTGTGATGGAGCCATCCACATCTTCGCCACCGAGGTGCCAGATCTGAGCGGAGTTGGGGTTGTCGGTTCCATCGGGATTCTTGGCGGAAACATCGCCAGCTTTGGTGGCATCAATCCGATAGATATGCCCCACGCCTTCACCGTGTTCTGGATCCTGACCCACGGACAGCACGACACTGTTTTCATGGAACACAGGAGTGGAGATGATGTTGTTCCGCGTTCCCCGTCCACCAAGTTCCCAGCGGGAATCTTTCGGGTTCAGGTCAAACTTCCAGATGATCTCACCGGTGTTAGCGTCAAAGGCATACAACCAGCCATCTCCGCCCGGCATGTAAATCTGGGAGACACCATTCACAACACCGATGGCAGGTGAAGACCACTGTCCATGCAGAATCTGATCGAATGGTTCATTGGATTCCCAGATGATTTCTCCCGTGTTTTTGTTGAGACAAAGAAAACTGGGAGCACGGGGAGAAGGAATTTCCAGGTGTGCTTCATCGACCCCGTTAGAGGTGAGGAGATAAAGGTGATCCCCCAGAATCACTGGTGAGGAGGTAGCCAGATTGTGTGGAAACACACCCAGGTCTTCGATCATGTCGAGTGACCAGACGATATCGGCATCAAGTGGCTCGTTGTCAACTTCTTCCGTGTAGACACCATCGTTCTCATTGTCGTGAAATCCTTCCAGGTCGATACACATCACTTCACAACGGTTGGTGGCGATGTAGACCCGGTCGCCATCGACACAGGGCGTGGAGCAGATTCCCTGTTCCGGCCAGTCATTCACGCGGCCAGCAGCCAGCTTTTCCCGGGTCAGCTGCCAGAGAAATTCTCCATTGTTGGCATCGAAGCAGAGCACGACTCCGCGGTCACCAACGTGTTTAGGGCGATATTCACCCCCGTTGTTGGTCCCGACCAGAACTTTTCCATTGGCCACAACCGGGTTGCCGTATGTCTGGGAGCCCAGGCGGGTGGTGAAGATCAGATTCTTCCCTTTTTCGGCTTCGAGGGCTGGTTCAAAATCGATGGAAATCCCGGTTGAGGCATTGAACATGTTCCGGTTCAGATCTCCACCCCACATCGGCCAGTCGCCAGTGGTGACTTTCTCACCCGCAGGTGCGGCCGTTTCTGTGGCAGCAGGTGTGGCAGTAGCAACTTCCATTTTCTCCTTCGGCTTGGCAGCGGTTTCAGTTGTGCCTGCCGGAGCGGGAGCAGAAGTTTTCACTGGCTCAGGGACCGTGGTGGTCGCAGGTTCCGGAGTCGGAGTT
>JAGQQT010000623.1 GCA_020426065.1 Planctomycetaceae bacterium
ATGCGCATGCCGGCAGGTTGTGCGGTGTGCCACGACCACAAATTCGATCCTCTGTCCACGAACGAATACTATTCGCTCTATGCCTTTTTCCACAGTGCGGCCGATCCGGCGATGGACGGAAACCGCAAGGATACGCCTCCCGTTCTGAAGCTGTACCGACCGGAAGATGAAGAGCAGATTGCCAGCCTCAAGCGAGAACTGGGAAAAGTCGAGGCAGAACTTTCAACAGCCGTCGCCGCTCTCAACTATGTCGACCCGGCATTGCTGAGTGGAGAGAAAACGGTTGAAGAATCGGAAACGATCTGGTTTGAAGATGCCTTTCCATCTGGAAGTAATCCACAAGCCAGTGGAAATCCCCTCAAGCTGGTCTCCGCCGCAGAAGGTCCCGTGTTCAGTGGCGAACTGGCCCTTCAGAGAACGGGTGAAGGGGTTGTTCAGGATTATTTCTCGGGTGGCGCCGAGTTTGTAATCCCCGCCGGGGGGACCATTTTTGTGCACTGCTATCTGGACCCGGATTCGCCGCCCGAGGCGGTCATGATCCAGTTTCATACCAGTGGCTGGCTGCATCGGGCTATCTGGGGAGCCGAGGACAAGATTCCGTTTGGTGCCTCCGGAACGACCCAGAAATTCCATGCGGGTGAACTGCCTGAAGCGGGGCGTTGGGTTCGGCTGGCCGTCAAACCTGAGAAAATGGGACTGAAAGCCGGAGACAAGGTTGTCGGTTACGCCTTCACGCAGTGTGGCGGAACGGTGACCTGGGATCACCTGGGAGTCTCTTCCCGAATTGATAAGGCCAAAGACCCGGCCTGGTCCTTTACGAGTTGGAAAGAAAAGAATCAGGGAAAACGGAACAACGATCTGCCGGATCGTTTGCGGGATCTGGTTCGCGGCAAGAAACCAGAAGAATGGTCTCCCGCTGACGCAGATGAAATTTACCGCTTCTGGCTGGAGAACTTCTACGCGAATGGCGGCGATTACCTGGGCAAACTGAAAGGTCAGAAGTCCAAACTCAACACCCAGATCAGTGAAGTGGAAACCAACGTTCCCATCACGATGGTGATGGCGGACCTGCCACAGCCTCGCCAGAGTTTTGTGATGCAGCGAGGAGCTTACGATAAACCGGGAGATCCCGTCACCAGAAATGTGCCAGCTTTTCTGCCACCGCTGCCGGAGAAGCCGGAAGGAAAGCTGTATGATCGGCTTGATCTGGCAAACTGGCTGGTGAGTGGGCAGCATCCATTAACGGCCCGGGTGACGGTCAATCGGATCTGGCAGCAGTTCTTTGGCACCGGACTGGTCAAGACGAGTGCGGACTTCGGCTCTCAGGGTGATTCGCCCAGCCATCCCGAACTGCTGGACTGGCTGGCAGTTGATTTTGTCGAGCATGGCTGGGATGTCCGCAGGCTCGTCCGCATGATTGTCTTGAGCGAGACTTATCGCCAGACGGCGGCCTGCTCTCAGGATGTCTGGGAACGAGACCCGGAAAACCGCTATCTCGCACGCGGTCCACGATTGCGGCTGGACGCAGAAGTGCTGCGGGATCAGGCTTTGTTCGTCAGTGGACTGCTGGTGAAAACGATCGGCGGACCGGGTGTAAATCCCTATCAGCCGCCCAACATCTGGGAACCGGTTGCATTCGGTGGCAGTAACACCCGGTTCTACAAGCAGGGAACCGGGGAAGATCTTTATCGGCGGAGTCTGTACACGTTTCTGAAACGGACTGCTCCCCCGCCATTCCTGTCCACGTTTGATGCCCCGAACCGTGAGCAGAGCTGTTCGCGTCGGGAACGGACAAACACGCCTTTGCAGGCGCTGCAGTTGATGAACGATGTGCAGTATTATGAAGCGGCCCGTCAGCTGGCTGTCCGGATGATCAAAGAAGGGGGCCAGCAGCCGCAGGATCGACTCCAGTGGTGCTGGGAACTGGTCACCTCTCGAAAACCGGAATCCCAGGAACTGGAAACCGTAGTAAAACTCCTGCAGGAGAATCGGAATCGTTACCAGTCTGATCTGGAAAGTGCAAAGCTGGCAATCTCCTATGGAGAATCCAAGCCGGACGCTGAACTGGATCCAGCGGAGCTGGCTGCCTATACGCTGGTGGCCAACCTGATTCTGAATCTCGATGAAGTGATCAACAAGAATTGAGCAGGACTCAATTCCGCAGCGGAAAAATGGAACGACCCGATTCTGGAAATGCTCTGTAACTGTCTGAGGTCATCAGCATGCAACCTGCACAAGATTATTATCGCCTGAACCAGCGGCGCCAGTTTTTTGCTTCGAGTGGACTGAGCCTGGGAGGGCTGGCACTGTCGCTGCTTTCCGGGCAGAGGACCCAGGCGGCTTCCACCAGTGCTCAGGTTCATCCGCCGCTCCCGGGATTGCCTCACTTTGCTCCTAAAGCAAAGCGATTGATCTACCTGCACATGAACGGTGCTCCCTCACAGCTCGATCTGTTCGATTACAAGCCGGGATTGAAGGACCACTTCGACAAGGATCTCCCGGATTCGGTCAGGAATGGCCAGCGGATCACCACGATGACCAGCGGTCAGGCCCGCTTTCCAGTTGCTCCCAGCAAGTTCGAGTTCACTCAGTGTGGGCAGGCGGGAATCTGGATGAGCAGTATGGTCCCGCACATGAA